>SIAW01000085.1 GCA_009695465.1 Pedosphaera sp. | reverse complement strand
AAGCGGCTGACCTCTTTCACCAACTTTTTATTGCCGCACTGGGGGCAGACCGGCAGGCGCACCAGCTTCAACCGCTTGGAAAGGAAGCTGAAGATGCGGCGGCATTTCGGGCAGGCGTATTCGTAGATGGGCATAGCGCTCGGACGCGGGAAATCCTTCCGGCGGGCGCGCCGCAGGTTCAAGCCCAAATCATCGGCTTACTTGGGCGGCGGCTTGGGCGGCGCGGCCAACGTGCGTTGCCACGCCTGATATTCGGCGGCCAGCTCCTCGCGCGAACAACGCGGGCGCAGCACCATGCAGGCGCGCAGATTGTATTCCTTGGGCACCTCGTATTTGGGCACGATGAACTGGAAATCCCACGCCGGATTGGTCGTCTTGGCCGGGGCGTTGACACCGCCGCCGCTGGGCGATTGCGCGAAGCGAACGCCTTCGCTGCGCTCGAACATCTGCAGGAAGACCAGATCGTCAATGTGCCCGTAGTAGTAGGGCTTGGCGAAGCGCAGGCGCGAATGGTTTTTGAAAAGCGCATCCCGCGTGTTCGCTGCAAACTCCAGCTTCAACTCATCATCGAAGTGCCGCACGGTGCTCTCGTCGTTGTGTTCCTGCGTGCAAAGTTGCGACCACAGCTCCTCGCCTTTGCGCCAGCCGCCCGGAAAATAAATGCTCTTGTCCTCGGGCGCGTTCATATAGCTGGCCCAAAACACGCCAAACCAGCCGCGAGGATGCGCGTGCTGGTGGGGCTTGCAGCGGAACTCAAAATCAATGTAGTGCGGCGCGCGCAACGTGAAGCGCGTCCAGCTTTCCACATGGAAATTGGGCGTGGGCGGCTGGTGCAGCTCCGCGCTGTGCGGCCCCAGTTGCTTGAACGTCATCGGCGCGCGGCGTGGCTCAAAGAAAATATCCGTGTTGCGGAACTCCGTCTCGCCATTGAAGACGTGCTCGAGGTTCAGTCCCGCCACCGCCGGCATGAAAACATTGCGCGTGCCCTTGCGGTGTTTGAGGCTCCAGACGCCGTTGTACCCAGCGCGGTGATCGCCGTGCGCGGCGTTGTCGCCGATGACCGCCTCGAGGTCGCCGCAGGTGAAAGTCGCGTGGCCCATAATTCCTTCAGGTGACTTGAAGCGATGGTGGCAGATTGCAGTCGAAGAGGAATGCAAAAATCCCTCCTGCTTGTGCCGCTCATGTCATTCATGTTGTCGGCCTGCGCAGCAACACCGCCGCAACCGGTGGAGTTCACCACCATGATCGCGCACTGGACGGACTACGCGCGGCCCGAATATCTGAAGTTCGTTGAGGACGCCCAGCCCGATGTGGCGCAGGTGGGTTTTTACGGCGGGCATTACTGGAGCCTGGCGCACACGCCGCACGGCGCGGGGTACCCGGCGCATTTTCCCAAGGTGGGCTTGCAGGAGAACCGCGCGTTCTTCCGCCAGCTCAACACCGATCTGCACAAGCGCGGCGCGAAGGTGGTGGGCCATTTCAACATCGAGTTCCTCGTCGGCGATCCGGAAAGCAAGGAAGGCCCGCGCGGGTTCTTCAAGTTCTACCGCGAGTTGTGGGATGAAAAATTGCTCGGTCCAAAACCCGTGGCCGATCCCGCGCAGTTGCTGGAGAGGAACGCGGACGGCACGCTCATCGTCAACAACAGCTATTCCATCGGCGGCATGAAGGAGTACTGGGCCTGCCTGAACAACCCGCACTGGCGCGCGGTGTTGAAAGCGTGGGTGAAGCACGGCATCGATCTGGGACTGGACGGCTACGTCATCAACTATTTCTACCGGCACAACTGTCTGTGCGACCATTGCCAGGTCGCCTTCCGCGATTATCTGCGCCCGCGCCACACGGCAGTGGAATTGGAGAAGTTTGGCATCGCCGATCTGGCCAAACACAAATTCACCGAGATCGTCTCGTGGCACGACCCGGCGCAGAGCACGCCGTTGCGGCGCGAGATGCTGCGCTTCTCGCAGATCGCCATCAAGCGCGCGTTCGACGAGGTGTTCGTCCAGTACGGCCGGTCGCTCAAGCCGGGCTTGATCCTCGCGCAATGGAATCACCTCGGCAACTTCAGCCAGATCAGCGGCGACGAACGCTGCATGCTCCCCGGCGAGCTGTGGGCCAAGGACGAGGATTATCTGTGGTACAGCACCGGCGGCGCGGCCTGCTACACGGATCTGCCTGCGGGTTATCTGGGCGAAGGCACGTTGCAATCGCGTTACCTGCGCGGCGCCTCGGGCAACAAGCCCTTCACGCTGGGCAAGTACGAGCACACGCGCGTGCGCGTGGCGATCTCCGAGCTGGCGGCCAATGGCGGCGCGCCGATGGGATTTTACACCCAGTTTACCGAGCCGCTCGCTCGCGCGGAGATCGTGCGCTACTACCAGTTCATCCGCAAACACGCGGCGATCTTCCGCCACAACCGCTCGCACGCGGAGGCGTTGCTGGTGTATCCGCGCGGGAAGGTTCACACCGCCGGCGACGTGGCCGCCGTCACCAAGTTCCGCGACATGGGCGACACGTTGCTCAACCAGCACGTGCTCTTTGATGTGTTGCCCGATGACTTGGCCACGCCCGAACGACTGGCGACTTATGGCAAAGTCTATCGCGTGGATGACGCCGCCGCGCCAGTCTTGGCAGCGGCGCGCAGCACGTTTGTGCTGCCCACCACGGTGCGCGTGTCCGTCAGCCAACCCGCCGAAGGCGCGGCGTTGCATCTGCACTTGGTCAATTACAACCGCATCGAGCCGGAGGCAAAGAAAAGCGCGGGCGGCGGCATCAAGGATGAAAAACCCATCGCGGTGAAATCCGGAAAGGCCAGCCTGCAATTACCCGCAGGCCAGCAGGTGAAACGTGTCCGGTTTTACACGCCCGAAAATCTTGACGCGACCGAACTCAAAAGCCAGAGCGCAGATGGACGCGTCAGTTTCGACATCCCCGAATTCCTCGTGTACAGCGTGGTGGCGGTGGAATTGGAACCCAAACCTTGATGGGCTGACGGCTACTTTGCCTCCTGCAACTTGACGACGGGGCGCGGCTTCACCAGCGCCTCCAATTGCGGCAGGTCAAACGCCTCCAGCAAACCGAAGCACATCAACTCGGGCGTGTTGTTCGCGCCCCAATTGTTGGTCAGCACCTCTTTGAGGCTGGCCAGCGGTTGCCGCAGCTCGATGCCCGCAATCGCTTTCTCTTCCAGCACTGCCGCGATCAACGCCGCCACGCCCAGTCGCGGGCCTGTGCCGGACAGTTGCACGGGCACCCCATGCTCTTTCTGCGACCAACGCGCCACGGCGCAGATCTGGCTGGCTTGAATGCCCAGCGCGCGTTCGCCCACCGCCGCCACGAGCATGGCAAATAGGAAGTCGTGCGAGCGGATGGTGGATTGGCCAAAATAAAACGGGTCCACCGCCAATACGCGCTGGCCGCTTTCCAACAGCCGCTTCACCTGCGCGGCCTGCGTCTTGAATCCCGCATCGGCCACCAGCAACGTAGTGCCTTTGGGCTGCGCGGGGGTGAACTCGATAACCGGCACGGTCCAATCTTCATTCATCGTCAATTGCAGGTTGCGCCGCGTGACGCCATCGCGTTCCTCGCGTTCCACCTGTCGCGCCGCCACTTTGTAGTCATGCGCGTGGACGATCTGGCGCAGGCGCGCGCGCGGCTCGCCCGCAGCGGCGCGCGGCAGGTCTTTGGCGATCTGCAAGGCGATCGGGTTGAAGGCGAGGTTGGTCTCCGGCAGCGGCACGAGCAACTCCTCCAATTTTTTCACCTCGTCATTGGAGGGGATCTCTTGCCAGTCAAATTTTTTGCCGGCGAAAAACACGTCGCCCACCATGCGATAGAACTGCTGGCGATTGTCCTGCTCAAAATTGTGGCTGCCGGGTTGATGGTTAATATGGCTGCGCAGAAAATCGCGGCGGCCCAGCAGCGTGAAAATCGGCCCGGCGGCGTCCATCAACGGCGGCAACGCGTGCGCGCTGGCAAAGCAGCAGTTGTCCTTCGCGTTGTAGGTGAGCAACGCGGCGCGGTCGGCCATCATCGCCGTCAGATGCGTGTAGTCGGCGTGGACGGCCAGATCATTGGGCGTCTGCTCTGAATCGCCCAAGTCGGCGAAATGCCGTGCACGGGTCTTGAAACTCGAATAGCCCGCGACGGGATTGCACAACTTCACCCGTTCATCGAGTGAGCTGATGAAGATCGTCTGCCAGCCGCCGCCAGACAATCCCGACACCGCCACGCGCTGCGCGTCGGCATTCGGATGCGCCAGCAATACATCCAGCGCCTTCTTCATGTTCAGATAAAACGGGGCCAGCCCGCTGGTGCCGCACAGATCGAGCTGATTCATCTGGTAATGGCCCATGCCCGCCAGTTGGCCCATGCCGATCCATTCCACGTTGAGCACGACCATGCCGCGTTTAACAAGGTTGATGCTGCGGATCTGCTTGTACGACGCCGCCTTGCCTTTGCCGTCGTGGCCGTTGACGTTGAGCACGACGGGCGCTTTGCCTTCCAGTTTCAGCGGCTCATAAAGCAGCGCGGGAATCCACAAGCCGGGCAGTGCCTCAAAGCGCAGCTTGCGAATGCGGTAGCCGGGCAGATCGCCGAGGGTGTCAAACCACTCCACCTTGAGCGGTGTGTCGCGCCACGCCGCCGCGCCGCCGCGATAGACCACTTGGTCGAGCACGTCGCGGCGGATGCGCGTGGCCGTCTCCTTCCATTGATCGGCCGTGCGCACGCGCGGCATCTGCGGCACGCGCGATTCGGTGAACATCTGCACCTCGCCCAACGCGTGGTCAGTCACGATCACCTCTTTGGCGAGCCACGCCGCAACGGTCTTTTCATCCAGCACCAACTTGGCAGGCGCAGCCTTCGCACCCTGCGCCAGCAACAACGCCGCGCGGCTTTGCGGTGCGCGACAGAGTTCGCACTCCGTGGCGTTGGCCGTTTTGGCGGGCGCGGCAGCCCATCCCGTGCTGGACAAGGCGATGGCCAAGAGGAGGGCGAGGCGATGGATTTTCATGCGTGGAACGGGAAGGAACGTAGCGGTCGTGGGGTGTTATGGCGAGAAAAAGCTTTGCGTTTTTGGCGGCACGGATGATTGAATCGCCCTCCGTTGCGCCCGGATTTTCCGAGCGCGCCCGATGAGCAACACCGAGCCAGTCTATTATTTTGACAGCAACGCCACCACGCGAGTCGCGCCGGAGGTGGTGGCGGCGATGTTGCCGTTGTTGACCGAGCAATGGGGCAACCCTTCCAGCGCGTATCGTTTCGGCCATCAAGTGGGCGGCCTGCTGGAGACGGCGCGCGAGCAGGTGGCGGCGTTGATCAACGCCGATCCGCGCGAGATCATCTTCACCAGTTGCGGCACCGAGTCCAGCAACGCCGCGTTGCAAAGCGCGCTGACCACGCAACCGGGCAAACGGCACATCGTGATGACGGCCGTGGAGCACTCGGCTAATATCAAGTACGGGCAACTGCTGGAGAAGCGCGGCTGTGAGGTGACGCGGTTGCCGGTGGATTCGCTGGGCGAACTGGACGTGCATCTGTTGCACGAATCCATCCGGCCCGACACCGCCATCGTCTCGGTGATGACGGCCAACAACGAGACGGGCGTGATCTTTCCCATCGAAGAAATCGCCGCCATCTGCCGCAGCAAAGGCGTGCCCTTCCACACCGACGCCGTGCAGGCACCGGGCAAACTGAAGCTCGACGTGCGCGCGTGGGGCGTGGATTTCCTCTCGCTCTCCGCCCACAAATTGCATGCGCCAAAAGGCATCGGCCTGCTGTACGCGCGGCGCGGCATGCCCTTTCAACCCTTCGTGGTGGGCGGCGGACAGGAACAAGGTCGGCGCGCGGGCACCGAGAACACGGCGTACATCGTCGCGTTTGGCTGCGCCGCGCAACGGGCGCAGGAAAGTCTGACGCGCGATGTACCGCGAATCCGTGTGCTGCGCGATCGGCTGGAGGCGGGCATTCTTTCCAGCATCTCCGGCGTGACGCGCAACGGCGCCAAGGAACCGCGGCTGGCCAACACCTCCAATCTGAGCTTTGCCGATTGCGAGGCCGAGGCCGTCCTGCTGTTGCTGGATCGCGCGGGCATCTGTGCGAGCAGCGGCTCGGCCTGCACCACCGGTTCGCTGGCGCCCTCGCACGTGCTCACGGCGATGGGCCGCACACCCACGCAGGCACTGGGCGCGGTGCGTTTCAGCCTTTGCCAGTACTCCACCGATGCCGAGGTGAATTATCTGCTGGCCAAACTTCCGGACCTCATTAAAACTCTGCGCGGATCAATCCCGACTGCGCAACGCCCAGCGGTGCAGTCTGCTGCGTCCACGTAGGCGGCAGGCGGCGCCAGGAAGGCGTGTAACATTCGAGAGTGCTCCGCGTCTGCAATCCGGTTTGGAATAATCATCGTCATTATCATTATTATGAGCGCAAACTTTGTTGTTACTGTTCTGGCCAGCGTGGCGGTTGGGGCGACCGCATCCGCCATCATCGTTTCCACCATGCAGAAGGACAAGCAGTCCAAGCAAACCGTGGCGACCACGGTTGATGTCCGAACTTCCAAGCAGGATCAGGACAAGGAACTCGTCGCCAAGAACAGCGAGATCAGCCGGCTCAAGAATGAGCTGAGCAAATTCAAGGCGGTCGAGGCGGAGAAGTCCGTGCCGCGCGTCGAGGTCAAGCGCGACGCCAAGACCATTTTGGGCGAGCTGCCCGCGCTTTACGGTTCGAACGATCGCCTGCATCAACGTCGGCGCATCTATCTCATGGAAACCTTGGTGGACTTGGGCGAGCCGGGACTGGCCGACATCAAAGCCTTCCTCGACGAAGCCAAGGACGCAGAGCCGGACTGGCGCACCGATCAGCGCCAGCAATTGGCCGACCGGTTCGGGTTGGAGGCCGCGCAGGTGGAGAAGTTGCAGCCGCTGCTCACCGAAAGCGCCACCAAGTTTTTCGGAATGTTCCGTGACGGTTCCTTCCGTGATTTGTCTGAAACCGAGCGCCGCGAGAAGATGACGGCCATGGCCGCAGAGTCTCAGGAAGCCATCAAAAAACTCCTGACACCCCAGCAACTGGAGAAGTTCTCCGGTGAGAACGGCATCCGCACCTTGATGGAAGGTCTGCGCGGCGGTGGTGGCGGTGGTGGCGGCGGATTCGGTGGATTCGGTGGATTTGGCGCAGGAGGTGCGGGTGGTGAAAACCCGGGCGGCGGCAGTGGCCGCACGCGCGATCGCAGTCCGCGTAGTGGTGGAACCAAAGGCGGCAATTAACCAACCTCATTTCAACCGAGAACTGATTATGAAAAAATTTGGAATCCTGACCGCAAGTTTGGCGACGTTCCTGATGGCAACGAGCGCTCTTTTGGCTCAACCCGCGCCGGGTGGCGGCGGCGGTTTTGGTGGCTTTGGCGGGGGGCGAAATTCGGGGAATGAAGAACCCACTCTGCGCACGGCACTCTTTGAGGTCGTCAGCCGCATCGGCGGCCCCAATGCCGAGAAGATTCTCGTGGGCCAACTCCAAGTCACCGCCAGTGCCGCAGAGATTGTGGAGTTGGATCGTCTGTTGGAAAAGATTGGCGGCGACCGTTTCAAGCCTGCCGTGCTCAGTGCCGTCCATGAGGTGTTGAAAACCCCGCCTGCAGCCGATGCCGATGCAGGCGAGGCCCGCGCTGCCGAGGCGCGGCTTTACCGGTTGCTCGTCAAATATCAGGACAAGACATTCTTGGAAGCCGCCCAAGCCGGGTTGGTGGACAAGGAAGGCCGCATCCAACGCGGGCCGATGGATTATCTCACGCAGGTTTTGGGCAAGGAAGCCCTGCCCGCCATGCAGCAGCTTCTGGCCACGGGCAATCTCAGCGATGATTCCAAGAGCGAGGTGCGGCGGTTTGCCCAGAATTTTATCGGTGAACATGCCGTGGCCGATGCCATCGTCATGGATCGTTTCCGTGAGATCAGCCAGCAACTGGCCAACCCGCCTGCCGAACCCGCACCGGGCGCTGGTGGCGGCCGCGGTCGGCGCGAAGACCCTCGTGGCTCCGCTGCGGATCTTTTGCAGCGTATCGGCACTGGACGCGATTTGTCGGCGGACTCCATCCGCGGCCGCAAACAGCTCGTGGCCACGCTAAAAAGTCAGGTGGCTGACACCGAGGTGGGCGCCATGATGGACAAAGTGACCGAACGTCTGGACGCCATGGCCGATCCGGTGAAGGCGAAAACCTTGAGCCCCTACTTCTTCCTGCGCGAACGTCAAGGTGGCGGCGGCTTTGGGGGATTTGGCGGCGGTGGCCAGCGGCCTCCCGGCGGTGGTGGTGCCACTCAGCCGCCGAATACCAAGGGCGGCAACTAAGCCCCGGTCAAGCCCGCTACATCATCCGCTGCAAGTAACGCACGTCGTGCCAGCGGCCGTCTTTGTGGCCGATCTCGCGGAAATGTCCGGCGACAGCAAAGCCAGCCTTCTCGTGTAGTCGCAGGCTGGCCGCGTTGTCCTCATCCACCGCAGCGAGGATGGTATGCACACCGCGCGCCTTGGCCGCCACGAGCAACGCTTCCAGCAACCGTGTGCCAATCCCATTGCGCCGACACGTCGTGGCCACGTAAGTAGCACAAACGGCCGTGTGCCGAAAACCTGGTCGTTCACAGAACGGACTGAGCGCGCCCCAACCCAGCACCCGCCCATCGGCATCCGCCGCGACGCAGATGGGATAATGCTTGGCCGCGCACTGCTCGAACCATTCCATGCGCTGCGCCAGCGTGTGCGGCTGCTCCTCGTACGTGCCGGTGGAGTGCAGCACGGCGTCATTGAAAATATCAAGAATGCCCGGCACGTCCTGCCGGCACGCGGCGCGAATCTGTACTGTCCCCTCCATGAGCGTGCAGCAAACCACGCCGTGCCGGACACCGCCAGTCATTTCAGGAATTTGACACGACGACCCCAGCCGCTATCATCGCCGGCCCTTTAATGAAAAAAGAAAAGTACACCGTCGCCATCGTCGGCATCACCGGCGCGGTCGGAAAAGAGATGCTGCGCGTGCTCCAAGAGCGGCGCTTTCCTGTGGGCCAATTGGTGCCGCTGGCCTCCAAACGTTCGGCCGGCAAACGCGTGCGTTTTGCCGGGCGCGCGGTGACGGTGCGCGAACTCACGCCTGCATCGTTTGCCGGCGTGGACATCGCCCTCTTCAGCGCGGGCGGCGACATCTCCAAGGAATTTGCGCCGCTGGCTGTGAAGGCCGGCTGCGTGGTGGTGGATAATTCCAGCGCCTTCCGCATGAGCGATGATGTGCCGCTCGTTGTGCCGGAAATCAACGCCGCCGATGTCCGCCATCACAATGGCATCATCGCCAATCCCAACTGCACCACCGCCATCACGCTCATGGCGCTCTATCCGTTGCACCGTGCCTTCGGTGTCAAACGCGTGTTCGCCTCCAGTTATCAAGCCGTCTCCGGCACGGGCGCGCAGGCCATCGCCGAGCTGGAACGGCAGGTGAAACAGGTCGCCGCCGGAAAGCCCGTGACGCGCGAGGTGTATCCCCATCAGATCGCTTTTAATGTGTTGCCGCACGTGGACAGTTTTTTGGAGGACGGCTACACGCGCGAAGAGATGAAGCTGCAACACGAAGGCCGCAAGATCATGCACCATCCCCGCTTCACGGCCAGCATCACCTGCGTGCGCGTGCCGGTCTATCGCGCGCACTCGGTGGCGGTGAGCGCCGAGTTCAGCCGGCCCGTCACCGTCAGTGCCGCGCGCCGCGTGCTCAGCTGCGCGCCGGGATTGGATGTCGTGGATGATCCCGCCAACAAAAAATATCCCATGCCGCTTGATTTGGCTGGCCGCGACAATTGCGCCGTGGGCCGGTTGCGGATGGATTGCGCGATGAAGAACGGCCTGTGTTTTTGGGTGGCTGGCGATCAACTGCTCAAAGGCGCCGCGCTCAACGCCGTGCAGATCGCCGAGGTGCTCATCGGCCGCAGCAGCCACTGACGCCACGCGCGGTTTGCCTTCCCAAAAAAGCCTGCCATGCTCGGCTGTAACTTGGCGGCCACGCCGCCTGTATGATACGGTGACGCACGATGGCGACTGGCAATCACATGATCCGGCTGACGACCACACTGGCTGCGCTGGCCTGCGCTGCACTGGCAACCGTGCGCGGTACGGACACGCCCGTATCGCCGGGTGCCGCAGCGCCGCTGGATATGCTACTGGCGGTGGTGGATTTGGCCGGCCAGACACAGCGACCCTTTGCCGGGAAAGAACAACGCGCGACGGTCCTCTTTTTTGTCGCGCATGATTGCCCGGTCTCCAACAAGTTCGCACCGGAACTGCGCCGCATCGCTGACGAGTTCGCGCTCAAAGGCGTGCGCTGCGCGTTGGTGTACGCCGATCCGGATTTGTCCGCCGCTGACATCCGCCAGCACGTGAAAGAATTTGCGCTGTCTGTCCCAACGCTGGCGGTGTACCCGGACCGCGCCCACGCGCTGACACGCGCCGCCGGTGCGACTCACACGCCGGAAGCCGTGGTGGTGACGGCCACCGGCCACATCGCTTATCGTGGTCGCATCAACAATCTCTACGAAGAATTGGGTTCACCCCGCGCAGTGGTGACGCAGCACGACCTGCGCGTGGCGTTAGCCGCCGTGCTCGCGGGCAAAGTGCCGAATCCAAAATGGCCCGCGGCCATCGGCTGTTTCATCTCCCCATTGCCCAGTCCATCCCCGTCCTCCAAACTGTGAAGTTGATCACGCGAATCCTTTTCACGGCCGTGCTTGGGTGCGCGGCGATGGTGCGCGCCGCCGAGCCGGTGACGTTCACCGAGCACGTCGCGCCGATCGTCTTCAAGCACTGTGCCGGCTGCCATCGGGCGGGCGAAGCGGCGCCTTTCACGCTTTCCAATTATCGCGAGGTGTCCAAGCGCGGCGCGCAGATCGCCAAGGTGACGGCCGCCAAGCAGATGCCGCCGTGGCACGCGGCGGCGGGCGATTTCCCGTTTGATCACGACCGCCGCCTCGGTGCCGCGCAGATCGAATTGATCAGCCGTTGGGTGCTCGAGGGCATGCCCGAAGGCGACGCGGCCAAGCTGCCGCCCCTGCCCCAATTCACCAGCGGCTGGCAGTTGGGCAAGCCGGATTTGGTGGTGAAGATGAACAAGCCCTTCGCCGTGCCAGCGGAGGGACGCGACATCTATCGCCTGTTCACGCTGCCGCTCAATCTCACGGAGGACAAATGGATCAAGGCCATCGAATTCCGCCCCAGCGCACCCAGCGTGGTGCATCACTCGCTCTTCTATTACGACAGCACGGGCATGGCCGGAAAGCTGGACGGCGTGGCCGGGCAGATTGGATTTCGCGGCATGTTGCGCAACCAAAACGGCGTGGGCCCGCTGGGCGGTTGGGCGGTCGGCTCCACGCCGCGGGTGTTGCCGCAGGACATGGCGTTCTTCGTGCCGCGCGGTTCGGACTTGGTGTTGTCCACGCACTTCCATCCGTCCGGCAAAGCGGAAGTGGAGCAGTCCACCGTCGGCATTTACTTCGCCAAGGAACGCCCCAAGTCGGTCTTCACTGCGGTGCAATTGCCGCCGGCCTTCGGCGCGTTCTCCGGCGTGGACATCCCGGCGGGCAAAGACAATTTCACCGTCATCGACAGCTTTGAACTGCCCGTGGCCGTGGAGGCCTTTGGCATCAGCGGCCACATGCACTACATCGGGCGCACGTTGGAGATGACGGCTGCCTTGCCCGATGGCACGCGCAAGAAACTCATCGGCATTGATGCCTGGAATTTCTCGTGGCAGGAACAATACAACTTCAAGCAGTTCATCCCGCTGCCCAAAGGCACGCGGCTGGAGGTGAA
>SIAW01000084.1 GCA_009695465.1 Pedosphaera sp. | reverse complement strand
CTCACCGCACTGCGGCCCAAGCGGACTCTGCGGGGCCACTGAGCTTTACGCATAGAATGCTTCACCCTGCACTTTCGCTGTTGCACTAGTGTTGCACTAATGCAAGGCCCCATCAGAAATGGCCACCATAAAAAACTCGCAAGTGATTGAAGCTAAACTGGCGCCCCCGGCAGGAGTTGAACCTGCGACACGCGGTTTAGGAAACCGCTGCTCTATCCAACTGAGCTACGGGAGCGTAAAGGGTTTGGCAGCGGAGGTGCCCCGCGGCGGGGCCAAGTCACCGCAGTTTGATGGCTCCCGATTTTTCGTCGAGGATGCGGCGGACGTCCTCCACGGGAATCGCAAAAAATTCCACGCGGTTGGAGCGGGCGATGTTGATGCCGACCAGCCGGCCTTCGAGGTCAAAGAGCGGGCCGCCGATGTCGGTGGTGGTCATGGTGACATCGTGCTGGATGATGCGCTCAAAGCCGGTGCGCCGCTTGGAAACCTCGCCGCTCATTTTCAGGTTGCGTTCCATCATGCCGAACACCTCGGTGCGGTAGCCCAGCGTGATCTCCAAGTCCATGGGTTTGTCCTCGCGCTTGAGCGAGAGCTTCACCTTTTCGCCGGGGTCAAATTTGTTGACGGACTCAATCAGCTTTTCGCGGGTCTGCACTTTCAGTCCATTGACCGAAAAGATGATGTCGCCTTTTTTGAGGCCTGCCTTCTGCGCGGGGCCGTCTTTGACGACTTGCTCCACGGAGACGCCCCCGGTCTGGTTGCCGTCATTGCCCAGCATGATGCCGATGACGCCGCCGGTCTTGGCGATGGTCCGCGGGTACGCGCTGACAATGCCCGCGCGGATGCCCGGACTGGCGTCCACTCCCGCCACCAGCCACTGCGCGATGCTCAGCGTGTCGCTCGTCCCCCAGCGCAGTCCCGGATCGTAAGTGATGTCGGACTTGAGAATCGCCAGATCGGTCTTGGCGTCATGCGCCACCAAAGTAGCGCGGTGCAGCCGTTTGTCGTTGCCCGCCACGCGGAACGGCTGCTTGGCCCCTTCCAGCTCGCTGTGCTTGGCGATGATGATCCCATCGGCGGAAACTAGCGTGCCCAAGCAGAGCACCTTCACGCCATCGAGAATGGTGACCTTGGATTGGCGCGCCGCTTTCTCAGCCTCGGCAAACGCAGCGACGACCTGCCGCCCGTCCGTGCGCAGTTGTGCGGGCAGCGAGGCGGCCTGCACCCGTAGCGCCGATAATGTCAGCAGGGCGATGACCAGTGTGTGTCTCATGGATTATCCTTCTTGGGCGGCTCAGGATTCTTTTTCTCCGGCCCCTTTTTCGGGTTGAGCGGCCCGAGCGGCGCATCGGGTTCTTCCTTCGGCAAATCCGACGCCGGTTTCTTGGTCAGCTTGATCGTCACGGCTTTCGATTTGCCTTCGCGCTCGATGGTGAGCACCACTGTTTCATCGGGCAACATCTGGTTAAGGATGTGCCGCACGCTTTCGCCGCCGAAGATTTTCTTGTCGTTGATGTGCGTGATGACATCGCCCACCACCACGCCGGCCTTGGCCGCCGGCGAATCTTCTACCACATGGTTGACGCGCGCCCCGGCGGGATGATCCGCCGCGATTAACCCCAGATAACCGCGCTTGCTTTCGTCGATGGGCTTGATGGTCTTGCCATCGGCCAGCGGCTTCCAATCGTCGTGAAAGGAAATCATGGCCACGTGATAATTCTGGTCGGGCCGACTGGAGATGCGGCTATGGATGCCGACCACCGTGCCGTTGAGGTCGAACAGCGGGCCGCCGGAATCGCCGCCCAGCAATTTGCAGTCGGTGCGCAACGTGTCGCGCGTGGTGCTGATGATGCGGCCCAGCCGGAACACGCTGCCGCGTTTGTCATCCCAACCGCCGGGATTGCCCACCGCCAACACCCACGTGCCGGTCTCCGGCATGCTCGGCAGGGCATACGACACGACCGGCAGATCTTTGGGTTTCAGAATGCGAATCATGCCCGAATCGGTGGCGACAGAATTGCCCAGCGCTTGGCCCTCGAACTTGCGGCCGTCGGCCAGGATCACCTCGAACTTGCGGCCCGGCGTGCCGGAGACGTGCCCGGCCGTCAGCACCAGTCCATCCGCAGTGATGATGACGCCGCTGCCCGAACCGCCGCCAGCGCGCACCGCCACGGTCGCCGCGCGCACCTTCACCAGCACCTTGGCGACTTGCTGCTGGATCTGCAGCAGGTCGGCCTTGTTTTCCGGCGCCTTCTTGTCCCACGCCGCCGGCGGGGCTGCCACCGCAGCCAACGCCAGTGCCAACACTCCTGCAAAGCTGATTCGCTTGATCATTTTCATCACCCGAGCCATGTCGCGTTCTACCCTCATTGCGACGTTTTGCAAACCCAAGAATTCACCGCCATTCAGTCCCGTTTCAATCCTCATTATCCGCCGGGCCAGCCAGAATTTCCGTTGCCGACCACACCAGCAACATCGTCCCGCCGCCAAACCAGAGCAGCGCCTTGAGCGTCATCCCCGCCTGTCCCGCCAGCGCGCCCAGCTCGCGCAGCAACGGATTGCCCAGTTCTTTGCCGGGCAGATTCAGCAGTGCCCAATATCCCAGTAACATCAGAGACACCAGCACGACCCCGGTTGTTACCAGTCGCCGCGCGTACCCGCAGAGATTGGAGATGGCATCGGCTGATCGGCCATCGGTGGCCAGCGCCAGACAGAGCGTCGCGCCCACGGTGCAGGTCGCTGCCGTCAGTCCCGCCAATCCGAGCAGTGCCTCTTGCTTGAAAAGTCCCAGCGCGCGCGCCAGCAGCACCGCGCCTTTATCGTCCGTCCACTGCGGCAGCAGCCACGCGCTCAATACCAGCAACCCGCTCGCGCAACCGATCCAGTACGCCGCGCGGCTGTTGGGACGGTATCGCCGCAGTCGTAACGACAACAACAGTCCCGGCACACCCAACACCAGCAATCCGCCGATGAGGGGCTTGGCAAAAAGTACGGCCCGCACCTTCTCCATCCCTTGCGGCAGCAAGCTCTGCCACGCCGCCGCGATGGGCGCATGGGTTGTTGTGGCAAACCACAACGCCGTCACGCCGAACATCAATCCGAAAACCAATCCCGCAATGCCGCGCCACGGAGCTTTTAACACTCCACCCGCCAGCAACAAGAGTGCGCCCAGCGCCACCGGCCCGATCAGCACGCACGCCATCAACACGGTGTGCCCAGCGGGCTGCAGATTGGGGAAGGCCAACTGCGATTTGCCCGTGTACACCGGCAACAGACCGCCGATGAGCAGTGCCGCAGCCAGTTGGGTCAGCGCGGCCTTTCGCTGCGCCTCCTCCACCATCGGATCCAACGAGCGCGGATGCTTGCTCGCGCCGCCCGCCACACGCGGATTGTAACCGCAATAGGCGCACGCACCGCGCGCCTCCGAAGACAACGGCGAATGGCACTTGGGACAACGCGGACCCTCTGCGACGGGCACGGGCGCGGGCGGCATTTTGGGCGCGCCCACCTGCGCCAGCACTTGCGAGAGCGTGGCCCAATCCGCCAAGCCCGCGTGCCACGCGGGGTCGCTAAGCTTCAGTCGCCCATCATCCAAAAGCTCGTGGATCTGCGCCGGGGTGTACGGCCCGTACGCCTGATTTTTGATGCGAACGTGAATCTCCATCGCTGGCAGTCCCGCCGCCTAACGCTTGGCGGACTTGTAATGTTGGTCGGCGAAATTGAGATACTGCTCCCAGTCGTACTGGATCACGTCATGTTTGCCCGTGCGGATGTGGTAGCCCAGCGTGCCCATCACCGGCTTGTTCAGCGCGGGAAATGCCTTGTCCGGCAGTCCCGCCACGCCCAGAAGTTTATACACCGGATCAGCGTGGACGGCGGCCAAGTGTTCGCCCACCGGATCGGCCCAGCTATCCTCCTGCGCACTGGCGATGTAAGCGGCGCGCGGAGCGATGAGCGCCACGAGCATGTGCTGATCCACCGGCAGGGCGGCCTCGTTGTCGCTGTACTTTTTGTGGTTGCCGCAGAACCAGTGCGGGAAGGCGGTGTTGATGCGCCCAACGGTCTCGCCAAAAATGCGCTTGCTCAACGCCGCGCCGCCGCAGCCGGAGTTGTTGGAGATGACGATGGCAAAGCGCTCGTCCTGCGCGCCCGCCCACAGGGCAGCCTTGCCCAGCCGCGAGTGGCCCAGCACCGCCACGCGACGCGCGTTGATGTCCTCGTCGGTGGACAGATAATCCAGCGCGCGACTGAGCCCCCACGCCCACGCGCCGACGGTGCCCCATTCATCAGGCTCGGGTTTGGTCTGGCCCGGCTTGTAAAAACGCGGCTGCACGCCGTTCTGAAAGCCGTCATCAAAGTCCGGATCAATGTCGCCATTGTACATCGTCGCCACCGCGTAGCCGCGCGCGAGGATGGACTCCACCGCCCAGCGCGAGCGCGTGGCCCCGCGCGTCTTCTCCGTCGCGCGATTCTCGGTGATGCCCTGCGCCGGATCGTTGCGCATCCAACTGCGCGGAATCAAAATGCCGGGATCGGTGTGGATGGCGTGGTTGCCCGCGAAGTTCAGCCCGAGAAATGCGGGGACTGGCCCCTGCCGTTTGTTGGGCAGATAGATCAGCAGATCCAACCGATGAAAGCCGGGCGTGTCGCCGATGCGGATCTCCACCTGCCGCCGCGTGGCCAGTCCGTTGAGCGCCTGCTTGTCCTCCTCGCGAATGACAAAACTCAGCTTCTCCGGACGCCCGGGACTGCGCCCATAGACGTGCTGCTCGAAGAGCCGCAGGATTTCCGGTCGGCGCCGCTCGCGCCATTCGACGGCGGTGGCGACGGGTTTGCCATCATCAAACTGCAGCGCCGCCGGCAGCGTGTACGGCGGCACCTTGGCCTCGTCATAAATAAATCCTTTGGGCTGCGCTTGGGCGAAAGGCAACGCAGCCGCAGTCAACAGCAGGAGGCATGCGCCACGGCGCACGCCAAAGAGGGATTGCATGCGCGGCACTGTACCGGCGGGACGAAAGTCGCGCAAGCCCACGGCTAACGCGCGGCGTCCAGACAGATTAAATCCCCCGCAGCGTTGCGGCAGTAGATGCGCGCGTTGCTCAGCACGGGCATCGTCCAGCAGCGCCCTTCCAGCACTTGCTGGGTGGCGACGGGTGTAAAACCTTTCGGCGACGCAGGCCCGACGGACAGCTTGCCTGCTTCGCTCAGCACCAAAAGCTGGTCGTTGACGGCCATGAGCGAGCCGCAGCCAAAACCGTCCTGCCGCCAGACCGCTTTGCCGGTCGCCAGTTCCAGGCACACCAACTGTTTGGGGCCGGCCATGTGCGTGTTGCCGTCCACGCCGTACACGTGCGCGCCCAGCACGATGGAGTTGTTCATGTGATTGCTCAGGTGTTTATTGGTGTACACCTCCTTGAGCGCGCGCCCGTCAAACGCGAAGAGGCCGCACCCGCGTTGGTAGCCGGTGGAGACAAAGATGTGCTGCCCGACGACCAGTGGCGTGGTGGAGTTGGTACGGAACGAGGTGCGCCAATCCTGCGCGACGACAGTCTTGCCCGTGGCGGCGTCGAGAATCACCAAGCCTTCGGTCTTCAGCGTGCAGAGCAGCGTCTTGCCGGCGTGCTTAAAAACCACCGTCGAGCCGTACGCGGGCTGGAAGGCTTGGCTGCGCCAGATTTCGCGCCCGGTTTTTTTGTCGAAAGCCATCGTGGAAGTGGCCTCGACAATCACTTTGTCGTCCACCACCAACGGCGATCCAGCAAAGCCCCACTCCGGCGGGCGCGCCATCGCGGTCAACTTCATCAAGTCAGCCGTCCACTGCTTGCGCCCCGTGGCGGCCTCGTAACAGTTGAGCCGGCCATCTTTGCTCAACGTGAAAACCAGCGCGCCATCCACCGTGGGCGTCGCGGCGGGACCACCCTCGTGCAGATTGTCCAGCAACTGCGCCGGATAAGTGTCGTGCCAAATCTCGCGCCCCGTCGCCGCATCCAGACAGACGACCGTCTCCTGATTATCCGCGCGTCGGCCCGTGCAGCCCATCGTGTACACGCGCCCTTGGCTGACCGTCATGCTGGAAAAACCCACGCCCACTTTTGCGCGCCAAGCCAGCTTGCCCAACTCGGGCTTCCAGCCGGCCTCGCGGGAAATGCCATCGCGCTGCGGCCCGCGCCAGTGCGGCCAGTCATCGGCAACAGCACCCACCGCCCCCGCCATCAACACCGGCCAGAAGATGCAACGTCGCAACACGCCATGGAGCGTACCCGCCACCCCTGATTTGGGGAGCCAAAACCTTGACGCATCCATCTGGACGCTGCGGGTCGCCGCACGAGCATTTCCTCGGCCAACGGCAATGTGGATAAATCTGTGAATGACGCGGCGCCGTCACCATGCGACTATTGCAACGCCTTGGTTTTCTGTTATTTATGACTGGCCAAAGCGGCGCGCCCGCTGGGAATAAGCTCTCTATAACGCCCTGAGCAATAATTGATTAAGTTCGAATGGAAACTGGTTGCGCCGTGTATCCGGTTCTGTCCGGCCTCAATAATCAGGGGCGCGCGATGGCTGCGCTGGTTGCGCCGTGAGATGTTATGGCAAGAACGCGCCGGAAGCCGACTATGAATAAGCGAACGAAGCCCAAGGATCCGCGGTACATCAACCGCGAGTTGAGCTGGCTGGAGTTCAATCAGCGCGTGATTGCCGAGGCGATGGATTCCAAGAATCCGCTTTTGGAACGGGTGAAGTTTTTTTGCATCGCCAATTCCAACCTCGACGAGTTCTTCGAGGTGCGCGTCGCCGGGTTGAAGCAGCAGATTGAGAGCGATGTGGTCGAGCGCGGCATTGATGGGCGCACCGCCACGGAGACTTTTCAGGCGGTCACGGCGCGGACGCGCACGATGTTCCAGAATCTGTCTGCGTGTTGGCGCAACGAGCTGAAGCCGGCGCTGGCCAAGCGCGGGTTCCATTTCCGGCGCATCGAGGATTTGAAGCCCGATGATCTGGTGTGGGTGAAACGGTTTTATCGCCAGAACGTGCGCCCGGTGCTGACGCCGTTGGCCGTGGAGCCGACCAAAGCCTTCCCCCTCATCCTCAACAAATCGCTCAACCTCATCGTGCGCGTGGAGAAGAAGCGTGCCCGCACGACCGAGCAACGCCTGTGCATCGTGCAAGTGCCGCGCGTCCTGCCGCGACTGGTCCCGCTGCCGCGCGCGGAGCCGGGCCACGAGTATGTTTTTCTCGCCGACATCATCTCGCATTTTGTGGCGGACCTTTTTCCGGGCACGACCGTGCTCAGCGCTTGGTGTTTTCGCGTCACGCGCAATGGCGAGTTGTACGTGGATGAGGACGACGCCGAGAGCCTCCTGCAAGCGGTGGAAAACGAGCTGCGCAATCGCCGTCGCGGCAACGCCGTGCGCCTGGAGATGGATCAATACTGCCCCGACGATTTGGTGAGAGAGCTTCAGGAAAAACTGGATGTCACCGACGCCGATGTGTACCGCATCAACGGCCCGGTCAATCCTGTCCATCTCAACACCATTTGCTTGGGCGACCACTCGCCGGAACTGCGCGACCCGCCTTTCATCGCGCCGGTGCCGCCGGCATTTCGCGGGCGCACCGATCTCTTCGAGGTCATCCGCCAGCAGGACGTGCTGGTGCATCACCCGTTTGAGAATTTCGATTGCGTCGTGGATTTTCTCAACCAAGCCGCCGCCGACCCCAAGGTGCTGGCCATTAAACAAACCCTGTACCGCACCGGCGGCGACCGGCGCGTGGTGGACGCGCTCATGCGGGCCGCGCAGAATGGCAAGCAGGTCACCGTGGTGCTGGAGCTCAAGGCGCGCTTTGATGAGGCCAACAACATCCGCTGGGCGCGCGAGTTGGAAGAGGTCGGCGCGCATGTGTCCTACGGACTGTTCGGCTACAAGATCCACGCCAAGCTGTGCCTCGTCATCCGGCAAGAGGAGGAGGGACTGCGCCGTTACCTGCATCTCTCCACGGGCAATTACAATCCCACCACCGCGCGGTTTTACACCGACCTCGGCCTATTCACCTGCCGCCCCGATTTTGGCGAGGACGCCGCCGCGCTGTTTAATCTGCTCACCGGCTTCTGCCAATTCCAAGGCACGCGCAAGCTGATCGTGGCGCCGTTTGATTTCCATCGGCGCATCGTGGATCTCATTCGGCAGGAGACGCGGCACGCGCGCGAAGGCAACCCCGCGCGCATCATCGCCAAGATGAATTCGCTGGAGAACCGTCCGGTGATTGACGCCCTCTACGACGCCAGCAAGGCCGGCGTGAAGATTGATCTTATCGTGCGCGGCATTTGCTGCCTGCGCGCGGGCGTGCCGGGATTGAGCGACAACATCACCGTGCGCAGCATCGTGGATCGCTTCCTGGAGCACAGCCGGATTTTCCATTTTGAAAACAGCGGCGCCCCGCAACTTTTCCTGAGCAGCGGCGATTGGATGAGCCGCAATTTTGAGAAGCGCATCGAAGTGGCTTTCCCCGTCGAAGACCCCGCGCTGCGCCAGCGCATCACCCAAGAAATTCTGCCGGCTTATCTGTCCGACAACATCAAGTCGCGGTCGCTGCTGGCCGACAACTCGTACAGCCGCAGTCAGTCTGTCGAAGGCGAAAAGCCATTTCGCAGCCAGTCCGAATTGATCAACCGCGCGCGCCCGGAATTCAAGCCGGTCAAAGGCAGTGCTCACGAAATCCTGTCGCTGCGCGCCGCCGAAAAGCCCGCCGAAGAATTGCCCGCGCCGATTGCCGCAGCGGCCCGCTAAGCGGACACTTGGCTGCGCGCCCACACTGCTGCACCGGTGATGCCGCCGGCGTCGCCCATCTTGCTGGTGACAATCTTCACGCCCGTCAACGTGCCGGGCAACACGTGCTGCGCCGCCGTCTTGCGGATGATCGGCAGCATCGGCTCTTTTAACGCCTCCATCACGCCGCCGCCGAGCACCACGTACTCCGGCCCAAACGCGCTGATCAGACTGGCCACGGCCAGCCCCACATCCTGCGCCACCTCGCGCACGACGCGGCGCACCAGCGCGTCGCGATCATCCCACGCCTGGAGAAGATGCCGACTGCGCAGCCCTTGCAACCGGCGCCCCAGCTCGGTGGTCAGCACCGTCTTGCCGCCCTTGGCGATTTCCTGGCACAACCGCCAGTGCATTCCTTTGCGGCTGGCCAACGTTTCAAAAGTGCCGCGAATGCCAAACCCCGTCTTGGGGCGGGTGCGATCGAGGATGAGCAGCCCGAACTCGCCCGCGCCTTGCGTGAACCCCACGTGCAATTTGCCATCAATGATGATGCCGCCACCGATGCCCGTGCCTAAAAAAACGCCCAGCAGATGGCGCGGCCGCCCTTTGAATTCCACCGTGTGCACGCCCAGCGCGAACAGGTTGCAGTCGTTGTCCGCGAACACCGGCCGGCGCAACCGCCGCTTCATGATCTGGATGATGGGCAGATCGGTCCAACCCAGATTAGTCGCGCACACCACGCGCCCGCGCCGCACCACGCCCGGCACGCCCAACCCCACCGCGCGCACATCCGCCATGCGCAGCCCCTGTTCGGCCACGACCTCGCGCACACTGCTTTCGATCCGATCCAGCACCGCCTCGGCGCCTTCCTCCGCGCGCGTCTTCATCTTCACCGCCCCCAGAAGTTTCAGCGAGGCGTCAAACACCCCGGTGAGAATCTTCGTGCCGCCCACATCCACGCCCACGTAGAACGGTTTTGATTTCGCGCCGCGCATCTTCGATCAATTCAACTGCGGGCCTGTGGCTGCGCCAACGGAAACTTGTTCGCAGCGACTGCCGCGACGGGCTTCGCAAAAAAGAAAGCCTGCCGATGAGCGGCAGGCAGATTGACTGCGGGAAGCGCGGGAAGGTTCGCCCTATTTCTTCTCTTCCTTCTTGGGCGCACCCGGCGCGGCGGGCGCTTCAAAGCTGGCCACCACCTGCGCATTGGCCAGCGTCCATACGCGCAACGTGCTGTCTTGCCCGCCGGCGACCACGAACTGCGCGTCCGGTGTGGCTGCGCAGGCGTACATGTAATCGGTGCCGCCGGCAAAGCTGCGGACGTCGTTGAGGTTGGAGGCGTTGATCAGGCGCACGGTTTTATCACCCGCCGCCACCACCGCTTGGTCGGTGAAACCCACGTAGCAGATGGCCGTGACTTCCTTGCCGAAATTGACGCGCTGGCCCACACGCTCGCCGATCTCGAAGTTCCAATGCCGCACGCTCTTGTCGGCACCTGTGCTGATGATCTGCCGCCCGTGCGGATGCCACGCCACACCCAGCGCGTGGTGCGTGTGCCCCTCAAAAGACTTGGCCACCTTGCCCGTGGTCAGGTCGGTGACTTTGACGAACTTGTCCGCGCTGGCCGAGGCCATGTATTTGCCGTCGCGCGAGAACTCCAGTCCCAACACCGCATCGCTGTGCACCTCGGTCATGTCCTTGTGCAACTTGCCATCGGCAATGACCCAGACCTTGATCTCACCACCGCGACTGGGCTCGCCGCTGCCGGTGGCGACGAATTGGCCGTCCACGCTGAAATCAATCGCGTTGACGCGATCGGCGATGGGCGAGTTGCTATCGCCCGTGCCCAGCGTGCGCTCCAGCTTCCACACCGGCACCAGATCCCACACGCGCGCCGACTTGTCTGCGCCGGCGGAAAGCAACTGGCCCGCGGCCGTGAACACCAGCGCCTTCACCGCCCCCGTGTGCGCGGCGTACGCTCCCAGCGTCTGCCCATCCTGCGCGGCCCATGTCTGAACCATGTTGTCGTCGCCGCCGGTGATCAGGATTTGTCCATCGGTGGAGAACGCCACGGCGCGCATCGGCTTCTCCGCTTTGGTCACCGTTTCCTTCGCGGCCACCGCCGCTGCGTCGGTCAATTTCTGGGTGTTGTCCGCGCCCAGCTTGTCGGCCTCGGCCTTCTTCACGGCCTCGTCCACCTGCGTCTTGGCTTTGGTAGCCAGCGTGAATTCATTGACGGCCTCCAAGCGCGGATCTTCCAGCTTCTTGAACTCCGTCTCCGCCGTCGTGACGGTCTTGGTGTTCTCCGTGAGCTTGGTCTGCGCCGCTTGCTGGTCGGTGTTTAACTTGGTCTGCTTGGCCTTCACGTCCGTGGCGAGCTTGCGCTTGCCCTCGGCCAATTTCTCCGCATCGGCCTGCACCAGCTTGGCTTTGTCGGCGATGACCTTGGCGGCATCCGCAAGCTTGGTGGCGTCCACGGACGCTTTCTCGGCGGCTTGATGCGCTGTCGTGGCCGTGGCCACCAGCGTCTTGATGGCGGCCAGCGCGGTCTCCGTGGCTTTGACGGCGGCCTGCGCCAGCACCAGTTTCTGCGCGGCCGTCGTGGCGGCAGTTTGCGCGAGTGCCTCGGCGGCCTTGGCCTTGTCGGCGATGACCTTGGTGGCATCGGCCAGCTTGGCGGCGTCCACCGACGCTTTCTCGGCGGTTAGATGCGCCGTCGTGGCTGTGGCAACCAGCGTCTTGATGGCGACCAGCGCGGTCTCCGTGGTTTTGACGGCGGCCTGCGCCAGCACCAGTTTCTGAGCGGCCGTCGTGGCGGCGGTCTGCGCGAGCGTCTCGGCGGCCTTGGCCTTGTCGGCGATGACCTTGTCGGCATCGGCCAGCTTGCGTTTTTCGGCGGCGTCCTTGTTGGCCTTGTCCTTGTCCTCGGGCTTCTTGGTGGCGTCCGCCGCGATGACTTTGGCGGCAGCCTCGGCCGTTTTGGCGGTAGTGTCGGTGGTGGTAAACGCCAACTGCGCCTTAACGTGATTGGCCTTGGCATCGGTCAACGCCTTGTCGGCGTCCTTGCTCACCTTGTCGGCGTCC
>SIAW01000083.1 GCA_009695465.1 Pedosphaera sp. | reverse complement strand
GTATCAGGCCGCGCAGGATCGTTTGACGGCCGCCTCTGCTACTTGGGAAAATTGCCGGCGCGATTACCAGAATGGCACCAAGCAACTGGCCGCCTCCGCGCGCGAGCAACTGGCTCAACTCAGTGTCCAATTGGAAACGGCGCTGGCCGAGTTGCGCGTAGCAATCCGTCAATGGCACGCCGCTCACCGCGCCTTGGAGGGCCAACTGGCCTGACCCTCTTTTCCCCGCGCGCGCCAACAGCCCAACCGATCGGCCTGAGCAGCAGGCTATCTGCGTGACACGAATCATCTGCCCATGAAAAAAATCGAAGCCATCATCAAGCCTTTCAAACTGGAAGAGGTCAAAGAAGCGCTCACCGAAGTCGGCGTTGTCGGCATGACCGTCAGCGAGGTCAAAGGGTTCGGCCGCCAGAAAGGTCACACGGAGATTTATCGCGGCAGCGAGTACACGGTGGATTTTCTGCCCAAGCTGAAGATCGAGGCCGTCGTCGCCAACACACAGTTGGATGCGGCCATCGCGGCCATCATCAAAGGCGCCAAGACCGGCAAGATCGGCGATGGCAAGGTGTTTGTCTCCTCCATCGAACAGGTGATCCGCATCCGCACCGGCGAGACCGGCGAACTGGCCGTCTGAGCCGCACGTTCAACCCCTCAACGACGAAGGGACGGGCGCAACCCCGTCCCTTGTCATTTGCGCGTGGCAAAATTTACAGCGCGCGCTTGGGGTCGAACAATTGCTGGATGAGTTGGTCAATGCGCGGAGCCATTGCGGAATCCGGCGCGGCCTTCTTCGCGGCTTGGAGCACCTTGCGCGCCTCGTCCTTCTTGTTGTCGCGCATCAGCAACTGCCCCTTGTGAAACAGCATCTCCTGCAACGCCTCGCCCTCGGGTTTGTTGGCCGCGAGCAGTTGATCAATCTTGGCAATCTGCTCGGCGGGCTTGGCCGCAGCATTGGCACCGATGGGCGGGCGGATGATAGCCTGCAACGCGGCCTTGGTGACGGCGGCTTTCTGGCCGGCCTCATACTTTGTTTTCAACCCTGCCTCGTCCTTCGCATCGAGTTGGATGATCTCGGCGATCAAATCCCCGTAGTGCGCGCTGACGATTTCCGCCTCGATCTTGCTCAGCGCTTCGTCGAGCAGTCGCGCCCGCGGCACGCCTTTGGTGGTGACGGTCTTGGCGATGGCTTCATCGCGCTGCTTGAGGATCGCGCCTTTGGCCACCATGTCCTTCACGTAATCCTCCGCAGAGACCGTGCTCCCGTAGCCCACGCGCTTGGCGAAGGGTTTGCCCGTGGCGTCGGCCAGATAAATCGTCGGCACACCCCGCACGGCATACTCGGTGCTCAACTTCTTGTACTGCGCAATCTCCTCGGGTGTCTGCTTGGATTTGTCCCGCGGGCTGTCGAGCTTGAGCAGGATGAAATGCTTGGGCATCTCCTGCTTAAAAGCGTCCTTCGACAGCACGTTTTTCTGCAGCGCGATGCACGGCGGACACCAGTCCGAGCCGGTGAACTCCATGAAGATGGCCTTGCCTTCCTTGGCGGCGGCGGCTTTGGCCTTCTCGAAACTGACGAGCCAGCCTTCTTCGGCGTGGCTGGGCAGCGTCAACGAAAACAACAGGGCAACGGCCAGCACGGCCCAGCCCGTTCTGGCGGGAATAGATGTGGTAGTCATGGTGGCCATTTTCTACGCCTGCCGCCCGATGTGCGCAACGGCAAAAACAGAAACCCCGCACCAGCTTTCGCCAGTGCGGGGCCTCGCGCCACAAACGTGTGCGGCAGATTTTTAGTACTCGCGATCCTTCTTTATGCCCGGCTGCGGCACGGGATAGAACCCGTTGGCATCGGCCAGCACCGGCGCTTTGCTGTCAAAGCCCATGAGCTTGTCCAAGTTGCCCGCCAGCGGCTCGGCATTGAGCGCCATGTCCCACGTGATGCGCTGCCCGGTGTGCGCGGCCATGCGGCCCATGTTGCAGACTTGGCTGGCCAACGCGCCGCGGTCGGCCTCGTTGTAAGGCTTGTCGTTGCGGACGGCGTCGAGCAGATCGTCCCACTCGTCCTGATAGGGATTGGATTCTGAGACCGGGAATTTCCAGATCTGATTTTTGGGATTGGGCGTCTGGCCTTTGTACAACGCCGATGGCGCTGGGAAGTGGCCGCCTTGGGAGAACACGCCGAAGCCCTTCGTGCCATGCACGTAGCTGGCGAACTCGTTGTGGCAACCCTCGATCGTGCGCCCGTAGTGCATCAGCTTGGTGCCGTCGGCGTAGGTGTACTCCACCGAGTAGCTGTCAAAGTTCTGGTCCACGTACGGCTGGCCTTGCCCGTTCTTGACGTAATGCTTGCCGCCGGTGGCTTGGGCCATCACCGGCCACGGGAATTTTTCGCGCGTCTCCTCCACCTTGAGCGGATCGCCGCCGCTGTTGTTGGGGTCGCCCATCGCGGCGCCCTTCATCCAGCAGCACTCGTCAATGTTGTGGATGTAAAAGTCGTTGAACAAGCCGCCGCTGGCCCAGATGAAACTGTGGAACCGGCGGATCTGCCAGCGGATCTCCTCCATGTCCTTGAACTCCGGGCTCATCGCGCGCGGGATGGAATGCGCCGAGGCCACCGGCCCGTGCATGCGATAGGAACGCATGAGCACGATGTCGCCGATGTCGCCGTTCTGGATGCGCTCGGCCATCGCGGTGCGCGCGCGGCTGTGCCGGCACATCAAGCCCACGGCCACCTTCAGGTTTTTCCGCTTCGCCTCTTTGTTGATCTCAAGAATCTTCTTGGTGCCAAAGCCATCCGCAGTCACCGGCTTTTCCATGAAAACATTGACGCCCTTCTGCACGGCGTATTGGAAGAACACCCAGCGGAACGCCGGCGGCGTGGTGAAGATGGCGATGTCGCCCTTGCGCAGTCCGTCAATCGCGTGCTTGTACGCGTCAAAGCCGACGTATTGGCGATCGGCCGGCACGTCCACCTTCTCCTTGCCGTGCTTTTTGGAGAGCGCGTTGTGACTGCCCTTGACCTTGTCATCAAACACATCGGCCATCGCCACCAGCTTGGTGGGGCCGTGCGCCGCTGACACCGACAGCGCGTTGTCCGCCGCGCCGGTGCCACGCCCGCCGCAGCCCACCAACGCCACTCGCACCGTGTCATCCACCGCCCCGTGAACGTAAGGCAACGCCACGCCCGCCAATGCGGAGGCAGCCGTGATTTTGCCGGTGGTCGCGATGAAATCGCGTCGCGAAGTCGAAGGGGTTTTTTCCATCCGCGGATGCTCCCGACAGAACGCGCAGCCGTCAATCTTGAATTCTGCCGCGCCGCATTTGGGCAACAAAAAACCCTGCGGGTTGCCCCACAGGGTTTGTGAAAATCGAAGTCGAACTACTTCTTCTCGACCTTGGAGATCGCGAGCACGTCCTTCGTGATCTTGCCGGTGATCTTGACGTCCACGCTGGAGCCGGGTTTGCAGACGTCCTTGTGCAGGCCGGCCGCATCTTTACCCGTCAGCAGGTACACGAGTTCCTTGCCTTCTTTGGTCACCACCAAAGCAGCCTGGCACTTGTCCTGTGTCTTCAGCGTGCACTTGGCGCACTGAACTTTACCTACCAAAGCCGCTTCATCCGCAGCGAACGCCACCGAGGCGGCGAAACCGAGGGCCAAAGCGATAGTCGTGATGTATTTCATAGCGATGATTTTTACTGGGGTTGTCTTTACGAGTTAATCCGGATTTCTGTCCGCAATGTAAACTCGACGGCCCGACCGTCAAGGTTATTCGAGGCTTTTTGTACGCCTCTCCCCCACTCACGGCTTTGGGGCCGGCTCTTTGCGCAGGCATCGTTGCAGCGCCATGACGGTCAGCGCCGTGCCGTATTGCTGGTGATAGTCGTACAGCGGAAAATCCCACCAACTGCCGTCCTTCTCCTGCAACTTCATCAACGTGGTCGCCAAGTGATCCTGCAAGCGGGCGCGGTCCGGCTCCGGCAACATGGCGATGCAGTGCGCGGCGTAGTAGTGGCCGTAGTAATAGAAGTAGCCCGCGATGGCAAACCACGACTCGTGCGGGATCGGCCGCTTGCGCCCCATGCCCAGCCATTCGTTGCGCGCGAAGAGCCGGTCCAGCCAGGCGATCATCACCGCGTCGGTGATGCGTTTGTCGCCCCAAAGTCGCAGCGCCAGATTGCACACCTGCGCGCGGCCCAGACTGCCGGCCGGGCGATTGATGTCGCGCGCCGGCTGCATCTTCAGATATTCGCCGTAGAGATAACTGCCGTCGGGCAGTCGCTGGCGTTCTGTGGCCGCCAGCGAGCGGCGCACCAATTTCTCCGGCGGCTCGATGCCTGCCAGCTTGGCCTCATGAAACGCCACGAGCACCGTGCCGTTGACGAAGGAGATGGAACTGCTCGCCGGTTTCTGCGTGCCGACGCGAAAATCATAGTAGCCCCAGCCGCCATCCACCGACTCGTACCGCGTCAGCCGATCGAACTGGTCGCGGATCAGCGCATCAATCCGCTTGCGGCGCGCCGCATCTTCCGGGCGCAGCACGCGCAGTCGCAGCAACGCTTGAATGCCGTAGCCGTGCGCCCACACGTTGTACATGCAATCGGCGGTGTCACGGCGCAGCTTGGGCAGGTGCTCCATCAAATACAGTTCCCCCTGCTCCACCGCTTTGGTCGTGCGCGGATGTTCCCCGCCCGCCTCCAGCAGCGCCGACACGCTCAGCGCCGTCACGCCCAGTTGAAACGCGTAGTGCGATTGAAAGGTCGGCGCGTAAATGTTCAGCCCCTTGGTCTGGCGCGGCGAACCCCACGAGCCGTCCTTGTTCTGTCGCTCGACCAGAAAATAAACACCGCGCTCGATGGACTTGCCCACCGCCACATTGCCCGGCGGCTCGACATCTTTGGGGCGCGGCACCTTCAGCCAATCCGTCGGCGGTTCATCGGCCGCGATGGCGGCACAGCACATCCCCAGCAGCACGCAGACTGCGGCGCGCAGATTATTCGGTCGGTTTTTCAAGATGGATTTCATCGCCCGCTTTCACGCCGCTCAGAATTTCTGTCTTCCCGCCGGACGACCGGCCCAACGTCACCGCCACGGCTTGATGCCCCTTGCTCGTCTTCAAGTACACCACCGACTTGGCCCCCTCGTCAAACACCGCGCTGCTGGGCACGGCCAACGCCAGCTTGTTCTCGTACGCCAACACCCTCACCACGCACGTCATGCCGGGCAGCAGAAAATCTGCGCCCTCGCCCGGTTCCACATTCAGCCGCACCTCGAACTTATCCGCACCCGTCGGCACCGCCGGGACGACTTGGAGCGTCACCGGCAAACGCAGCGCGGCGTCCGCCGTGGGGATGGCCACGCCCACAGCCTGCGCGCGCAGATGGCGCACCTCTTTCTCGCCCACCGTGGCGCGCACCCACATCGGCCGCGGCTCCACGATGGTCATGACCGTGTCTCCCGCGAGCAACTTGCCGTCCTTGACGAGCCTCGCGCTCGCAGCCCCCGCGCCGGACCATTGGCCGTTGTTAAAAGAGCCGTGATAGACCACGCCGCCGGCCGCCGCTTTGATGACCAGCACCGCGCGATCGGCCTTCAACTCGTCCAGCGCCTCTTTGGTTTTATCGAACTGCAACTGCTGGCGATCCAGTCCCAGCCGCTTCTTCTGCAGATCACGGGCGAGCGCCGCCTTGCTCTTCACCAAGACTTCCTGTTGGCGCACCCCTTCCTCCTTCTTCAACTCCTCAGCGCGCGGGATGGAAAATTGCACCGTGATGTCGTTGCTGATCTTGCTGCCGGCCATCGAATGCCGCGCGCGATCCACCGAATCCTGCGCGCGCTTGAGGATGATCTCCTCGGTCTCCTCGGTCAGATCATCGGCCTTGTACATCTTCTTCAACTGCTTGAGCTCCTCCTCCGCGTACGCCAGATAATCGCCCGCACTCTTGAGGCTGACTTGCGCAGACTTGATATCGAAGGGCTGCTGCACTTTCAGGTAGCGCTCCAAATCCTGCTGCACGTTGCGATAGGCGCGCTCCACCGAGGCCAAATCCAGCGGCGCGGTCTTCTCGGCAAACTGCAGATCGCCCTTGGCCAATTCCAAATCCAGTCGCGCCAACTCAAACCCAATCTCCGTGTCGCGGACTTTCTGGTCGAACTTCTCCGGATCCAACCGCAGCAACACGTCGCCTTTCTTCACCACCTGCCCGTGCGCGGCGGCTTCCAGCACGGTCAACTCCGACCACACTTTGGGCGCGAGTTTGACGGGATGACTGCGCACCGGCTCAAACACCCCGTCCAGTTTCAACTCCACGCGGAAAGGCGCGGGCTTGATTTTGTGCGTGCTGGGTTTGTCGTCGGACTTGTTGGCGTCAGCGGCTGTGAGAGCGATGGCAGCGGCGAAGAAAAGACAGCCGCCCGTGAGGAAGGGGTTTCGCATGCGCAAGATGTACCGCGCCCGCAGCGGGCAGGCAAGCCCGCCCGCGCACCGTTCACGCAAAAGCCCGGCGCAGCAGTTCCAAACTTTTGGGCACGGCGCTGTCGGGATTTTCTTTCCCCTCAAACTCCAGCGAGACGTAGCCGCGATAGTTCACCGCGCGCAGGATGGCCGCCACGCGCCGGTAATCCAGATCCAGCGTGTACCATTCGCCGCCGCCAAAATAAGTCTTCGCCTGCACGAAGACCGTGCGCGGCGCAATCTGCTCCAGCTTCGGATACGGGTCTTCCAGAAAATTGCCCGTGTCCATCAGCACGCCCAGCCACGGCGAGTCCACCGCCTTGGCGATGCGCAGCAATCCCGCCGGCGTGCGCGTGAGTCCCCAGTGATTTTCCAGCGCCAACACGACGCCATTCTTGGCTGCGGCGGGCAGGCATTTTTCAATCGCGTCAATGCACCACTTGAAACCTTCCTCCTCCGTGTGGCCCGGTAACACCGGCTCTTCGCCGCGCAGCTCCATCAGCTTGTCGAAAGATTTGACGGTGTTCCAGCGGCCGGAGTTGAGGCGGATGCACGGGATGCCCAGCGCGTGCGCCAGCTCGATGCAATGCACGGTGTGATCCACTTGGCGCTGCCGCTCCTGCGGGTCCGGATCCACAAAATCCTGGTGGATGGAGAGGCACACCAACGACACGCCGTTGACCAGCGCGCGGCGTTTGAGGTCTTGCAAATACGGGCGCTCTTCGCTGTCGAGTTGGCGATGCAGAATGTCCACGCCCTGCACGCCCAGTTGGCCGGCCTTCTCGATGACCGTCTGCACCGTCACCTTCGGCGGTTTGAAGTGCCAGTAGGAATAAGTGGCGATGGCCAGCTTGAGGGGCGTCACCGGCGCGGGCGGGATGGCAACTGCGGGTTCGGCGCCCCCGGCAAACCCCACCGGCAACATTGCTGCCGCGCCGAGAAACGCGCGCCGGTTCAACAGCGACTGCGGCGATGACTCATGCTCGTGCATTGAAGAAAATGCCGGGGCGATACCCTTCCTCAGTCATCAGGTAGAACGGCGGCACAGGCTCGAAAATCATCTGCGGCGCGCCTTGGGAATGCCCGAAGTAGTATTCGTTCAACGGCCCAGCCGAATGCTTAGCCTCCGCCACCATGCGATCCATGGCCGTCCCCGGATAGAGATTGCCGAAACTAGGCTTGACCGTCTGCACCCACATGGCTTGAACTCAAGTTGGCTCTCGCCGGTACTGCCGTGGAAAGCCCACCGGTGAGCAGACACCAGTCGCGCTGCCCCGGCAATCCTAGAAATATCCCATGAAAAATCCGCGCCCCAATTCAACCTCGTCAACCTCGCCAACCTCCATGCAACGCCGCCAGTTCCTGGGCTTGGCCGCTGCGACGAGCGCCTCCACCTCGTGGTTGCTGCGCGCCGATGCGACGCCCACGCCGGCAACCGAGGACGCCCATCAGTACGTCCATTTCCTGCAGGCGCAGAATCCGCCGGCGGTGGTGCCCGAGGCCAAATGGAAACCCACGCACCCGGACATCCTCGGCCCCTATCACGTGGGCGGTGCGCCGTTCCGCGGCAAGGTCACGCCGCCGTTGGAGCCGGGCGAGCTGCTGGTCATCCGCGGGCGCGTCTGGAGTTTTATCACCAAGACACCGCTGGCCTCGGCCGTGTTGGATGTGTGGCAGGCCGATCATCAGGGCAAGTACGATTTCCAACACGCCGGCGGCAAGCCCGTGCGCGCCCAGTTCCGCAACCGCATCCGGCTGGTCACCGATGAGGAAGGCCACTACGAGTACGAGACGATCAAGCCCGCGTCCTACCGCGCGGGCGAGCAGGTGCGGCCGGCGCACATCCATTATCTGCTACAGGCAAAAGGCCACAAACAGTTGATCACCCAATTGTATTTCAAGGGCGACCCGCACCTGAAAGCCGATCCGTGGGGCAGCAAATCGCCGCTGGTGATTGATCTGCAGAAAATCAAGAACGAGCGCGGAACCTATCTGCAGGGCGTGTTCGATCTGGTGCTGGACGGGGCGGTGTAGCCGTACGGGCACCCAAGCGTCACGGCGCGGGCTTGAGCGCGATCTCAAACTCCAGCCCGTTGGGCGTGCGGTTGCGGCAGAGGATGGTGCCGTGACAGGCGTCCACGCAGCTCTTGACGATGGCCAATCCCAATCCCGCGCCGCCCGTGTCGCGCCCGCGATCTGGCTCGGGGCGGAAGAGCGGTTCAAACACCTTGTCCAACATCGTCGGCGGCAGCCCCGGGCCGCAGTCGGCCAAGAGCAATACGACGCGCCCGTTGTTCTGCTGCGCTTGCAGCGTGATGGGGCCGCCTTGTCCGGCGTAGCGCACGGCGTTGCGCAGCAGGTTGCCCAGCGCGCGCCCCAAGAGCGTGGGGTCGGCGCTGACGCGCAGGGTGTCGGCCATGTCCAGCTTCACCTCCACGGCGGCCGCGCCTTCGCGGTCAATGACGCGCTGAGCCAGCGCGCGCAGTTCCACCGGCTGCAGCTTGGCCTCGGGCAGGCGCATGCCGGTCTTTGAAAAAAGGAGCAGCTCGTTCACCAACTCGGACATCTGCTCCACCTCTTCTTGCGCGTCGATCACGTAATCGCGCGGCGCGCCTTCGCAGCGTTGTTCCAGCACCGCCAACGCGGCTTGCAGGCGGGCGATGGGCGAGCTGAGTTCGTGGGCGATGTCGCCCAGAAAACGTTTCTGCCCTTTCAACGATCCTTCCAACCGCTGCGCCAGATGATCCACCGCATGGCTGACGCGGCCGATCTCATCGGTGCGCTCCATGCCCACGCGGGTGTCAAACTTCCCCTCGGCGATGCGCTCGGTCGCGGCGGTGACCTCCGCCATGGGCCGGGTGATGGTGCGTACCATGGGAATCCAGAACAGCGCGGACAACGCGACGGCGCCGCAGACCAGCGCCACCCACGGCGCGGGATCGGAGAAGAGGCCGTGCCCGTGCATGGAATCGGTCATCGCCAGCAGCGTGGCAGTGTAATGCGTGGGGCGTTGGCCGCCGCGCCTCACGGGGCGCAATCCGAGGGTCTCTTCGGCGGGCAATTCTTCGGCACCCTCGCGGATGCGCACCGCGATGGGCGTGCCCGCCCAGTAAAGCTGCGGTTTGTCGGTGGACACCAGAAACACCGGCGCCGTGACCACCATCGGGGCCAAGCCGGGGCCGGGCGGCAGCATGCCGCTGGCGGGCACACCCTGCGGCGTACGCGGCGTCATCAATTGCCGCAGCTCGGCAAGATTCAATTGCCCGTCGCGGTTGGTGTCGGCTTGGGCCAGCCAACGTTCAACGGTGCCCGGAGGCAGCGCAAAGCGCCGATCAAAAAAGCCGCCGCCCCGCTCGCGTTCGTTGCGTTGGAGCAGCGCTTCATATCGGCTTTGCTGATTGGTGGTGAGAAAGGCGCTGACCCCCTGCAAGTGCTGGCGGCGCGCTTGATCGCGCAGTTCGCGCGACTTGACCGGCCACTCCTCGCGGGGCAGTTGCGCGAAGGTGGCATTGTTGAACAAGCTGCGCAGGGCGTCCTCGTACCCGCGGCGGGCGATGTCAAAGGGCTGCTGCTGTTCGGGGGAAAGCCCGAGTTGCTCGACGTAGCTGCTGTTGCCTTCGCGACGTCCAAACGGTGGCCCCCCTGCATTCTCGCCGCCTTTGTTGCGGGATGGCAGCGGATTGCCGCGCAGTTTTTCCAGCACGATCCCGGGCAGTTGGGCGGTATCGCCTGCCAGCACTTTCTGGTCGTCACCCACGAGGCAAAAGTTCATCCGATAAATCTCCGAGTACTTGTGCAGGGACGCCCCCCAAGTCTCGCGGGGTTGGCGCACCAACTCGAGCGAGACCACCTCGCCCACCTGCCGCAGGCGTTGCTCGAAGGGCCCGACAAAGGGCGAGAGCGGGCTGACTTGGTGTTGAACAAAGAACCACACGCCCGCGCCGATGAGCAGCAGGTTCAGGAAGAACCAGACCAGGATTTTGCCGAGCAGTGTGGGGCGCAGGTTCATGGCGAGCTAGTGTTTGGCCATCATGTAGCCGACGGATCGGATGGTCTGCAGGTAATGCGGCGCGCGCGGGCTGTCGCCCAGTTTCTGGCGCAGCGCGCTCACGTGCACGTCAATGCTGCGGTCGTACACATCGTAGTTGCGGCCGGCGACGGCATCGAGCAACTGCTCGCGGGTGAGCACGCGCCCGGCACTGCGCATGAGACAGACGAGCAGATCAAACTCCAGCGCGGTCAATCGCAGCGCCTGCCCGTCCAGCGCGGCGGTGCGGGCGCCCGGTGAAATCACCAACTCGCCGTTGGTCAAGGTCTCCTGTCCTTCCGCAGCGGCGGCGGTGGCCTTGCGGTCAGAGCGGCGCGTGACGGCGCGCAGGCGCGCGAGCAGTTCGCGCGTGGAAAAAGTTTTGGGCAGATAATCATCCGCGCCCAGTTCCAGTCCCATCACGCGGTCGGCCTCTTCGCCCCGTCCGGTGAGCATCAGCACGGGCACGTCGCTGTGTTGGCGGATCCCTTTGAGCACGGCAAATCCATCCATGCCCGGCAACATGACATCCAGAATGACGGCGCGATAACTACCGGCTTGCAAGCGCGCCAGTCCCTCCGGGCCGCGATGCACGGCGTCCACCGCGTACCCCAACGGCAGGAGATAATCGCGGATGAGCCGGCAGAGCTTGATGTCGTCATCAATCAATAACACCCGCACCACCTCACCGCCGGCGGTGCTCGGAGTGGTTGATCCTGTCGCGATGCGTTGGGATTTAGGCATGGTCCATTCGCGCAGACCAACCTCGCTGGCTGCGGCCGTTGACAAATCTTTACAATTCCCGCCCATCAGCAACACAAAAACTTAACACGCCTGCTGTTCAATCACCCCCAAGACACCGGTGGCAGCACTGATGTTACCGGAACAAACGCTATGCAAATGATCGAACAGACCCTCGCAGAAGCCGCCGCACCGATCAGTGCGCAAGATCGGGCACAGGCAGATTTGGCAACCGCCCAGCGCGTGTGCGACGGCGACCACGCGGCATTCGCCACGCTCGTGCGTCGGCATCAGCAGCAGATGTTCTGCATTCTGTCGCGGTACGAGCGCGACGCGCATCTCATCGAGGACTTGGCGCAGGAAACTTTTTTGAAAGCCTGGCGCAATCTGGGCCAGTACATCGGGCAAGTCCCCTTTGAGCATTGGCTCTCGCGCATCGCCGTCAACGTGGCGCTGGATCATATCCGCCACCAAACCCGTCGCATCAAGGCCAGCGGGTTTGATGATCTGGGCGAGGACGCGCTGGACTGGCTGAACACCGAGCACGAGGACAGCGCGCCGCAGACCCGCTGCGCCCGCGAAGTGCTCGACCTGATTTTCGCGGAGATGTCGGCTGCCGACCGGCTGGTCATCACCATGCAATCCATTGACGGCCGCAGTGTGGAAGAGATCTGCGAGCACACGGGCTGGTCCTCGGCCTCGGTCCGCGTGCGCGCCCATCGTGCGCGCAATCGCATGCGCACCATCCTGCAACGGTTGATGGAACGCGAAGCGGGCGCCACCCGGCGTGTCCGCGCCGCGCGGCAGACCGCGCCGCA
>SIAW01000082.1 GCA_009695465.1 Pedosphaera sp. | reverse complement strand
GATTCGTGGAAAGCCGATGTCTGGGGCGCGGGCCAGATGGGACAAGCATTCGAGCCGGTCAACGGACAGGAACTGTCCAGGGAACTGACGCCGCCACCGGAGCTGTCGCTGGATCGCCTGAAAGATCGCCACGCGTTACAGGGTGAACTTGATCGTTTCAAACGCGCGGTGGATGAGAATCCCGCCATCGCTGCGGCGGACCGTTACACCCAGCAAGCCTACGACGTCGTCGTGTCCGGCCGCGCCCAGCGCGCTTTCAATCTCGATGAAGAGACGCCTGCCATGCGCGATTTTTACGGACGCACCAGCATGGGCGAAAAGGCGCTGCTGGCCCGCAGGCTCGTCGAGGCGGGGACCACGTTCGTGCTCGTGAGCGGTGCGTGGGGATATTTTGACCATCACGGCGATGAGGTTCGCTGGGGCGGCATTGTGAAGGGTCTCAAGCCGCTACTCCCGAACGTGGATCAAACCCTGAACGCCATCGTGACGGATTTGGAGACGCGCGGCCTGTTGGACAGCACGCTGATTTTGATGATGGGCGAATTTGGCCGCGGCCCGGTGATGAACGTCAACGCCGGGCGCGATCACTGGACGCGCGTGATGTCCATGGTGATGGCCGGCGGCGGCCTGCGCCACGGCCAAGTCATCGGCAGCACGGATCCGCATGGTTCCGACATCGCCACCCGCCCTGTCGGGCCAGCCGATCTTGCAGCCACGGTGTTTCAACACCTCGGCATTGATCTGCACGCCCACTGGACAGACCGCCAAGGTCGCCCGGTGCCCATCGTCAACGCCGGCGGCAAGCCCATCGTCGAGCTGAGTTGATATTGGATCACTCGCCGGGTTTGCCCGCCTTCAACCAGTCCAGCGTGAACCGCGCAAAAGTGATGGTCTCGTACGCGTCCTTCTTTCCGCACTCGTAGAGACAACCGACATCGCCCCCGCTGAGCATCGCCAGATTGGAATACGCCGCAGGCCCGGCGTGTAACACCCGCGCCACCGGCCACGACTTGCCGCCATCGGCGCTCAGTCGCACGGTGAGCTTCTCGCGCTTGGTGCCGGCGGGATTGGAAAAGAGCACGCGATTATCAGCCGCATCTCCCGGTGTCCCCACGCGGATGTAGCTCGCCTGACACACTGGCTCCACCAACACCGGCGCGTCCACCGATGGCCCCCACGTCGCGCCGCCGTCTTCGCTCATCGCCACCGCGCGCTGATTCTTGCCGCGATAACTGCGCATGTTCAGACTGAGCCGCCCATCGGCCAGTTCCGCCACCGCGCATTCGTTCATGCCCGGATCAGTCGCCTTGCCGATCTGCCAAGTGCGGCCGTGATCATCCGAATACATCGCGTGCGAATGCCCGTTGGTGTTGTACGCGTCGCGCCCGCCGCGCCGATGATCGCAGGGCAGCACGAGCCGGCCTGCATGTTTTCCCTGCGCCAGTTGGATGCCGTTGCCCGGCCCCGTCGCCACCCAAGTCCATGTGGAAACGGTGACGGACTTGGAGATGTCCAGCGGCTTGGCCCACGACTTGCCGTCGTCCTCGCTGTGGGTGATAAACACAGCGCGATTGTCCCGGCTGAACGCCAGCCAGATGTGCCCGGTACTGCGATCCACCACCGGACAGGGGTTGCCAATGGTGATCTTCGCGTTGCCGCCTTCTTCATGGATCAATTGCTGCGCACCCCACGTCGCGCCGTTGTTGGTGGAACGCTTGAGCAACAGGTCCAGATCACCGTGGTCGCCGCGCCCCGTCTTGCGCCCCTCGCAGAAAGCCAGCAGCGTGCCCGCTTTGCTGACGACCAACGCTGGGATGCGATAGGTGTGATAGCCGCCTTGCCCGCTGATAAACACCGGCTCGGCTACTGGCGCCTCGGCGGCAATCAGGACGATGGATCCCATCCAAGCAGGCAGCCATTTGAAAATCCGGAAAAACGATGCGGTGTTCATACGTGATGGATCTGTGGTTCACTCGATGATCTGCGGGCGCATCTTGCGCACGGACTCTTCCAATTCCTGCTGCAAGAGCGCGGCGGGAAACGCTGGGTCGGCCTGCACATCAATCTCGCGCAGATACTCGCGGCCATCCACGACGAGACGCACGATGTACACGCCGGGCTTCACCGGCGTGCCCGCAGCGGGGCCGGGGCGCAGTGTGCGCGGACGTTCTCCCGCGCGCAGATCCCACTGCACGCTGTGCAGTCCGGATTTTTTCTGCGGGGTAAACTGCTTCAAGGTTTCTCCGCGTGCATTGCGGATTTCCAACGACACCGACTTGGCCTCGGCGCTCAGGCGATAATGGAAGGCGGCACCGAAGGCTGGATTCTGCCCGGCAAAAAAACGGTTGCCCCAGTTGGAGCGGCTCAAGGCCCCAGCCCACAGCACTACCGACTCGGGCGCGAAAAGATGCGACGGTTCCTTCGCGTTGGCGGTCGTGAACTGGCGCAGCGACGCGACCTCCAGCACCCAGACCCCGCGTCCGTGTGTCGCGGCGACAATCTCGCCGGCGGTGGGATGCACGGCAATCTCATGCACCGCCACGGTGGGCAGGTTGTTGTTGATGCGCGCCCAGTGCCGACCCCGATCGCTCGTGGCCCACACGCCAAATTCAGTGCCGCAGTAGAGAAGGTTCTCGTTGGCCACATCCTCGCGCAGCACACGCGCGGAACCGGCGGGAAGATTGGCGCGCAGCGAACGCCAGCTTCGCCCGTAATCTTCGGTGACAAACACGTGCGGCTCCTCGCTGTTGGAACGATGCCCGTCGAACGCCACGTAAGCTCGCCCAGCAGCGAAGCGCGACGGCTCGATGCTCGCCACGTGATAAGGCGTAGGCAGTCCCACCTTATCCATCACACTGTCCCATTTCCTGCCACCATCGCGGCTGATCCAAAGCGCGCCGTCATCCGTGCCCACCCACAGCACGCCCGATTCGCGCGGCGACTCCGCCAACGCCGTGGCACTGCCTTTGTCCGTGCGCGTGATGTCCGGCGAGAGGCGCTGCAGATTGGCGCCGCGATTGAGCGAGCCAAAGACATGGTTGCCCGCGCAGTAAAATATCTTCGAGTTGTGCGGCGAGAGCAGCATGGGCGTCTTCCAATTAAAACGCAGCCCCTGCCCCGGCGGTTGCAGCGCCACGCGCTCGCCCGTGGCCACGTTCACGCGGCTGATGCGCCCGTACTGCATCTCGCAGTAAACGGTGTTGGCATCCTCCGGATCCACGCGGCAAACAAAACCGTCGCCGCCACCGATGCGCAACCAGTCCGCATTCTCCGGGCCAGTCGCGCCGCGCTTGCGGCTGGGCGCGCCCCAACTGCCGTTGTCCTGCAGCCCACCGTACACCCAGTACGCCCGGCGCGTGTCCACGCCGATGTCGTAGAACTGCGCGATGTCCATGACATCATGAAAATCCCATGTGCGCCCGCGATCGTGGCTGACGTAGAAACCGCCATCGCAGCCCAGCCGCAAATGGCGGCCGTCGCGCGGATCAATCCACAGCGCGTGATGATCGGGATGCACGCGGTTGGCCGCAGTCTGAAAAGTTTTGCCCCCATCGGCGGAGTAGTGGAACTGGATGCCGAGCACGTACACGAAGCGATCGTCGCTGGGATCCACCTGGATTTGGCTGTAATAAAACGGGCGCGGATTGAGGCTGTTCACGCGCTGCCACGTATCGCCGCCGTCCTCGCTGCGGAAGACCCCGCCGGTCTCGAATCCATCTTTGCCCTGCTGCTTGTCCGCGTTGGCGGCCTGTCCTCCGAGCTGCACGCCAAACGGTTTGCCGCCCGCATCCCGGGTGGCAAACACCAGCTCCAGTTCCTTCATCTCCTCGCCGCGCTTGACGACGAGCTTCACCTTGTCGCCGGGTTTGTAATCGCGGATGGCCAGCACCAACTCCTCGTAAGTCTTCACTGGCTTGCCGCCCAGTTGCTGGACGATGTCCCCCACCTTCACGCCTGCCTTGGCCGCCGGCCCCTTCTCGATCACTTGCTGGATGACCGCCTCGCGCGCCCCGCTGCCGCCACTGATGCCGGCATGCGCGCTGGCCGGGCCTTCGCCGATCTTGTCTGTCTCGATGATGGCAAAAACGATCTTCGGATTCTTGCGATGATACGCCACGCCGATGCGCCCCATTGGCCGCGTGGGCAATCCCTTGGAAAGTTTGTTCCAATGCTTGCCGCCGTCGGTGGTCTTGTAGAGACCGCTGCCGGGGCCCCAACGTTTGGCGGGGTCGCCCACGCAATAGATGTCCCGTTGCCGTTCGTACATCGCCACCAATAACGTCGCCGGATCGGTCGGGTGCATCTGCACCTCCACGCAGCCGGTCTTGTCATCCACGTGCAGAATTTTCGCCCACGACTTGCCGCCGTCAGTGGTCTGGTACAAACCACGTTCCTCATTCGGCCCCCACAGCCGTCCGAGCGCGCCGACATAAACGATGTCGGGATTGGTGGGATGAATGGCGATGCGCCCGATCTGAAACGATTGCCGCAGCCCCATGTTCTGCCAGGACTTGCCGCCATCGGTGCTCTTGTAAACTCCGTCGCCCCACGACACCGAGTTGCGCGCGTTGTGCTCGCCTGTGCCCACCCAGATGATGTCCGGATTGGACGGCGCCACGGCCATGTCGCCGATGGATGCCGTTGCCTGTTTCTCGAAGACCGGCGCGAAGGTCGTGCCGCTGTTGGTGGTTTTGAACACCCCACCCGAAGCCGTGGCAATGTAGAAAGTCACCGGATCATTTTCCGCCACCGCCAAATCCACAATGCGCCCGCCCACCGAGGCTGGCCCGATGGCGCGCCATTGCAATGCACCAACCCACGCGGGATCGAACTGCGGGATGGCCTGCGACGCATTGGCATCGCCGCGCGGTTGGGTGGCGTTGTTCGCTGGTGGTGGATTGACCTTCGGTGCCTGCGCGTCCACTGCGACGCTTCCTCCCCACAGCACCACAGAAAATAAAATCGGCGCAGCCGCGTTCATGGTTGCCCCGACGCTAACACCCGCCCTTCCCCGCGCAAGCTGTTCCACGCACCGCCGCCGCGCCGCGTTGCTGTTGCGCTCCGCCTTAGCTCTCGCGGAGGGTTCCCGACAATTTCTCTTTGAGCACCGCCACCAATCCCTCATGCGCCGCGTTTACGTCCGCGTCGGTGAGGGTGCGGTCGGGGGCGCGATAGGTGAAGGCGTAGGCCATGCTCTTCTGTCCTTCGGGGACGCCCTTGCCGCGGAACACATCGAAGAGTTCGGTGCCTTCCAGATTCGCCGGCTTGGCTTGCTTCACGGCGGCCAGCACGGCGTCATGCGTCGTCGCCTCGGGCACCAACATCGCCACATCGCGCCCGGTGGCAGGGAACTGCGGCAGCGGCTTGAAGTTTCGCGCTGGGTTGCGGCGCGCGAGCAAGGTGTCGAGATTAAGTTCTGCGAGGAAGACCGCGTCGCGAAGATCGTACTTCTTGGCCAGTGCAGGTTGGAGTTGTCCCATTTCTCCCAACGGCATTTTGCCGCCGAGGGCGACCGTGGCCGACTCCACAAAAAGCGCCGTGACCTCGGCTCGCTTCGCGTACGCCACACCGCGCAGTCCGAACTGCTCGATAAATTCCTCCAGCAACCCTTTCAAGTCCGCGACATCAAATTTGGCGTCACGCTCTGCGCCGCTCCAAAATGCCGCAGCGCGACGGCCGGTCAACGCGATGGCCAATCGTCGTTCTTCTTTCGATTGCCCGTTGACGAGCGTGAAGACGCGGCCCACTTCGAACAACGCCACGTCGCCGCTCTTGTGACTGAGATTGTGCTGAAGCGAATCCAGCAAGCCTGGCAGAAGCGACGGGCGCAACACGTTCATATCGCTGCTGAGCGGATTGGAAAGCGGCACGACCGTCTCCGGCGCGGCAGCGAGCTTGGCCGCACTCTCGGCAATGAGCGTCTGTCCCTGCGCTTCGTTGAGGCCAAGACCACTGAGAATGCGCCGCGCCTCGGCAAGTTGATCATGCACCGCATCGTACGCATTGGTGCCGATGGCACCGCGCGGCGGTGTGCTGGGAATCTTGTCCACACCGTACAGGCGCGCGATCTCTTCGATGAGATCCACGTCGCGCTTGAGGTCCACGCGAAAGGTCGGCACACGAATCGCAATGGTGGGTTGCGTGCCAACCGCAGGCGCAACAGACAATCCAAGCGCAGTGAGCATCCGCTCGATGTCCGATTGCGAGATCTCGATGCCGAGCAGTTGCCGCACCTTCTCCGGCCGCAGCGAGAGCGCCTTCGGCTCGGGCGGCGCAGGGCACGTGTCCACCACGCCCGCGACCAATTCGCCACCGGCGGTTTCGAGAATGAGCTGCGCCGCGCGGCGACTGGCCCAATCGCAAACGCCGATGTCGCCACCGCGCTCGAAGCGATACGAGGAATCCGTGCGCAAGCCCAGCGCCTTGCTGGTGCGCCGGATATTCGTGGGCGCGAAGTAGGCGCTCTCGATGAGCACGTCCCGCGTGTCGCTGCGGATCTCCGTGTTCTGCCCGCCCATCACGCCCGCGAGCGCGATGCCGTGTTGCGCATCGGCAATCAGCAACATGTCCTGCGTCAACGCGCGTTCCTGATTGTCCAGTGTGATAAACTTTTCGCCTGCGACAGCGCGGCGCACAACGAGGGTCGGCTTGCCGTCCTCACTCTTTGCGATGAGATGATAATCGAAGGCGTGCAGTGGCTGGCCGGTTTCCAGCATCACAAAGTTGGTCACGTCCACGACGTTGTTGATGCTGCGCAGGCCCGCCTTTTCCAACGCGCTGCGCAACCAGTCCGGGCTGGAACCAATCTTCACGCCGCGGATGATGCGCGCGGTGTAGCGCGGGCAAAGCGCGGCGTCCTCCACACGAACAGCGACGAGGTCGTCCACTTTTCCAGCGCTCGCAGGCAAGCTGGCCTCCGGCAACTTCAGCGGATTCCCAGTGAGCGCGGCGATCTCGCGCGCGATGCCGATGACGCTGTTCCAGTCCGGGCGGTTCGGCGTGATTTCCAAATCATACACCACATCGCTGCCCGCGCGGCCCAGATGCTCGGCGAACGGCTGGCCGATCTTCGCATCCGCGCGCAGGATGAGCAGCCCATCGGCGTCCTCCGCCAAGCCCAGCTCTTTGGGCGAGCACATCATGCCGTGCGATTCCACATTGCGAATCTTGCCGACCTTGATGACGAACGGCTCCTTCTCTCCAGCCTTCAGCGGCAGCGACGCGCCGGGCAAGATGAGCGGCACTTTGTCGCCGGCCTGAAAATTCTGCGCACCGCAAACGATCTGCCGTTCGCCCGTGCCATCGTTGACGCGGCAGACGGAAAGTTTGTCGGCGTTGGGATGCTTGTCGCGCGTGATGACCTGCGCCACGACGATGCCCGCAAACTCGCCGCCGAGCTTGTGCACGCTCTCGACCTCGAGGCCCAGCATGGTGAGCCGCTCCGCGAGTTCTTCGGGCGACCAATTAAAATCCACGTATTGCTTGAGCCAGTTGAGTGTGACTTTCATTTGGACTTTTTAAGCACATCAGCGATGGGCCGCGCTGCTTGCGGCACGGCGGCACAGAAATCTTCGCCCAACAGAGCGGCGATCGTGGCCGCGACTTGGCTTTGCGTCACCACGCCGCATTGGCTGCGCTCGCCCAGCGGCGCGGTGTCCGGCCCGATGACCGCGAGCCAGATGAATTCCGCCTCGGCAATCTCTGCGCCGTGATTTTTCCAAGCAGACTTGCCCACGCCGCGACCGTGATCGGTGGTGATGATGAACGTGGTTTGATCGCGGTACTCGGGCATCGCCTGCACCATTTCCCAAAGCGACTTGATGTAACGATCCACGTTGTATGCCGAGCGCAGATAAAGATCGTAGCGCGACTCGTGCGCCCATTCATCGGTCTCGCCGTAGGCGATGTAAAGCGCGCGCGGCTTGGCGGACTTCACGTAGTCCATCGCCGCCTGATGCGTGAATGTGTCCAGCATCATCATGTCCCAAAGCGGCGTGGTGTTTTGGATGAGCTGATCGAGCGCGGGCGAAATCTTGATCCGCTCCGGCGCGCCTTTCGGCAGCGGGAAGCCCGACCAAACCGGCAGTTTGCTCCGCTCGGCGTTGAGGATCCACGGGATGACATCCCAATTCACCACGGCGGCGACCTTGCCCTTGTACGCGGGTTTGAGATTCAACCACTCGAAGACGTTCGTGTTCGGATTCGGGCGCTTGTCGTTGCTTTTGATGTTCGGATCGACGACGCCGGTGAGAAACTCACTGTAGCCGGGATAAGAAAAGAAGCGGCCGTTGGTCACGCGCGCAACGCTGCCCTTTTGCTGATTTCCAAAGATCTGCCCCTTGCTGGAAATCTCGCTCCAGAAAAACGGCAGCAACGCCTTGCGCCGCGCCTCCGGTGTGTCGCGCAGAAAATCACGGCGCAGCGCGTTGGTGTTCAGCACACCGCCGTTGGTCTTCGTCATCAACTGTTCCTCGGCGCCTGAAAAAACTTCCTGCCAGCGCAGGCCGTCCGTCGTGATCAAGAAAACATTCTTAGTTTTCCCCTGCGGCGCTGCCGACAACGCAAAAGAGAAAATCACCAGCGCGAACAAATGTTTACCAAGGCCGATCATCAGAATTGGCGCAGGAACCGCACGTCGTTTTCGTAGAAGAGGCGGATGTCGGTGATGCCGTAGCGGAGCATGGCGATGCGTTCAAAATGGTGCGGCCTCGCCGTAGAGCCGCTGGAAGAGCTGCCGCTTGATGTCCATGGGGGCAAGTCCAGCAGGGAGCGAGGCCAGAACCATTGCGCGGGCGGCGTCGAACATTCTCACGCCCATCAGGAATCGTTCTTCGGAAGATCGCGCCATCAGCTTCTCCCGAATAAGCTCGGCGATTTCTGGCGGGGTGTCAGTCATGTGCAATTTCCTGCCAGAGGCTAGCCACGCCAAGCCCAGTCGTCCAATGTTTGATGTAGGCACGGTCGCAGCCGGTGGAAACGAGGTTGCGCACATCGCGGAGCTGTAATTCAGAGCGCGAATCTTTGGCCCAAAAAAGTTTGGAGAGGATCAGGTCTTCCTTACTGACGATCCAGGTTTCAAAGTCCTGAATTTTGATCCGTTGCCGCCGATTGAATTCGTGGAGGCGATACTCGGTGGGCTTGCGGACGAGGCAGTCCACTTTGATGACGCTCTCGTGATGGATGAGGTTGAACAGGGATTGGTGCGCGATGGAACTGTCCACGGCCTCGCGCGAGACGTAGTAGTCTGGGCTGAACAATTTGACCACGCATTCGGTGTCGCCAGATTGCAGCGCGATGACGACATCAATGTCGCGGGTCATGCGTGGCTGGGCGTAGTAATTCATCGCCATGGAGCCGGTGAGCATGTAGTCGAAGCCAGCGCTCGCTAGGCGTTGTGAAACGTCGCGGACGATGTCGAGTTCGTTCTGCATCCGTCAGAACTGTTTCAGGAAACGCGCATCGTTTTCGTAGAAGAGGCGGATGTCGGTGATGCCGTAGCGGAGCATGGCGATGCGTTCGATGCCAAAGCCGAACGCCCAGCCGGTCCAGACTTCGGGATCGTAGCCGACGTTCTCGAACACCTGCGGATGCACCATTCCGCAACCGGCAATCTCCAGCCAATCCTTGCCGAGTTTCTTTACGAGGGCATTGGAGAAATCGATCTCGAAGCTCGGCTCGGTGTAGCTGAAATAGTGCGGGCGGAACCGCAGTTTCACGTCGTCACCCAAGAGTTGCTTGAAAACAAATTCGACGGTGCCCTTCAGATCGCCGGCGGTCACGTTCTTGTCCACGTACAATCCTTCGATCTGATGAAACGTGGGATTGTGCGTGGCGTCGGCGTTGTCGCGGCGATACACACGGCCGGGCACGATGATGCGCACGGGCGGCGGCTGACTTTGCATCACGCGGATCTGCACCGAGCTGGTGTGCGTGCGCAGCAACGGACGCGCAGCGGTGCCGAGATAAAACGTGTCCTGCGCATCGCGCGCGGGATGGTCGGCCGGCGTGTTCAGCGCATCGAAGCAATGATACTCATCCTCGGATTCCGGCCCATCGGCCACAGCAAAACCAATTTTGCGGAAACAGCGCACGATGTCCTCCGTCACCAGCGTGAGCGGATGCAGTTTGCCCAGCGCGCGGCGTCGGCCGGGCAATGTGAAATCCGCAGGCTCCTTCGGCAGCGCGGCTTTTAATTCCAGCTCCTCACGGCGCGCTGCCAGCGCGGTCTCCAATTCGATCTTCGCTGCGTTGATGGCTTTACCGGCAGCGGGCTTCTCCTCTTTGGAGAGTGTGCCCAACTGTTTCATCAACGCAGTGAACTTGCCTTGAGGACCGAGGTAGCCTCCCTTGGCGCGATCCAACGCCGCTGCGTCTGCAGCGCCGGCCAATTCCTGCAATGCCTCTAGTTTGAGAGGCTCAATCTGTTCAATCAACGACATGACCGGCGCAGCGTATGAAAACGCGCCAAGCGCATAAACAAAAAACGGGCGACCCACCTTGGGCCGCCCGTCGTGAAAATCTCAGCCTAGTTGTTCGCGGCTTTGCCCTTGAGCGCCACGCGGGCCAGCTTTACCAATTCGGCAAAAGCCGGTGCATCCAACGCCGCCACATCGGCCAGGACCTTGCGGTTGAGCGCCACGTTCGCGGCCTTCAAACCCTCGATCAAACGGCTGTAGGTGATGGCCTCTTCGCCCTCGCCTGCGCGGGCGGCAGCATTGATGCGCACGTTCCACAGTCCGCGGAAAGAGCGCTTCTTGTTCTTGCGATCGCGGTAGGCATATTGGCGACCGTGATCCAGCGCGTCCTTCGCATAGCGATAGAGCTTGCTGCGGCGTAGTCGAAATCCTTTGGCGGCTTGCAGCCAACGACGGCGGCGACGGCGTGAAGCGGGGGCATTAGTAGCTCGCATGGCAGTAAATTAATTAACGGCTGTACGGGAGGTTGGCCAGCACACGATACGCGTCAGTCTTGTCAATGATGACGCCCTGTCCCAAACGGCGGCGCCGCTTGGCTTTTTTGCCGGAAAGCAAATGCCTCATGCCCGCGTGCCGACGTTTGACTTTGCCCGTGGCGGTTATCTTGAACCGCTTGGCAACGGATTTTCTAGTTTTTGCGCTCATTGCAGCCTGAAATTCCCCACAAAGGGGCGGGAGCATAGAAATGCCTGCACCCACTGGCAAGCACATAATTCAATTTTGCGATTCATCACTGCCCTGCCCTTCCAATACAGTGCGGATGATTTACCCGAAGGTGGCGACTTGCCAGACGAATTACATGAGAGGATGGTGTGATGGTGGTGCTCCCCATCACCGCATGGCCCTTACTTTGGAGAGACTTAGCAGCGGGCGCGACATAAAAATATTGCGTTTGGATTACTTGTTGGCCATTGCCGCGCTGGCTGTGCCTGTCATGTCAGGCACAGCCCATGCGCAGAGTGGCGGTAGTGGGCCAAAAAGTCCGACGATTGAGGCCATTTCATTTCCCAAAAAGGTCACAATTGCGTGGGATACAAAGGCCAACGATTACGTCAGCACCACTAAAGTCGAGTCGGATCCGTTCAAAATTACTGACGCAGGGTCTGCGGGCAATCCTGACATTATTTTCACAAAGGATACGACTGGGGTCGGGAGCATCAAAATGTTCAGTGAAAATGCGGATGGCAAGTTTGCCGTCCCCGTCAACACCGGTGATAAACGTACTGATAAAAAGTATATCCTCGTCATCGAAGTCCCAACGTCGGACTTGGCGGGGGCGAAATCAGCCAAGAGCGTCGGGGCGACGGTCAAGGCTGATCCCACCAAGCTGGATGCCACTTTGAAAATCGCCTCAGTCGTCGTGCCGGGGGTTCTGTTCGAATTGGAAAAAGTCGCCGCCAGCAAAGGTGGTGGCGGCGGTGGTGGTGGCAACAACAATGGTACCGGCGGAGGTGGCGGCTCCAAAGGTGGCGGCAAAGCTGGAGGGAATGGCACTGCTGGCGGAGGCGGTGGCAAAACCGGTGGTAAAGCTGGGGGTGGAGGGAACAGCACCGCGGGTGGGAGCGCTACGAAGCCTATTGGTGGCCGTTTGAATTTCCGATCCAGCAGGCCGAATGTTCTCGCCGGCGGTCAAGCCCCCAACAGCGCCAGCATCCGCCTCTCTCTGCGCGGCTCTCGAACCTCCCCACTCAAGTGCCACGCTGGGACTCACCGAAGGCAGTGCCCCACGCAGTGGCTCCATGCAATGGTGGTGGTGGGCGATGCAGGATTCGAACCTGCGACCAACAGTGTGTAAAACTGCTGCGCTACCACTGCGCCAATCGCCCGTCGCTGACCGCAGCGTATTGCGCGTCGCAGCGGTTGGCAATGCTGCGGGAGGTTCACGCGCGGTCAACGACAGAGCACCGAACGCACGAAGCCTTTTTCCACTCCAAAGTAGGCGGTGGCGCAGTTGATGCGCG
>SIAW01000081.1 GCA_009695465.1 Pedosphaera sp. | reverse complement strand
GGAGATTGATGATGCTGCCTTCCGCGCGGCTTCACCGCCCGAGTACCAGACGATCAGCGGCACGCCGGCCAAGTACATTGATGCCGGTTTCAAGTGGTGGTAGTCGGCGGGCGTGGGTTCGCGCCAATGAAACCCGCAGGCACCAAAGCGGCCTTCACCATCATCGAAATCCTCGTTGTCCTGCTGATCGTGGGACTTCTGGCCACGCTGTTGTTTCCAAGTTTGACCAAGGGCAAATCCCGCGCGCGCCGTTCCAAGAGCATCAATAATCAGCAGCAGATCAGCATCGCTTACCGCGAATATCTGCAAGATCACCGAGGCGATTACCCGCAGGTGCGCGGCTTTGCCGGTGCGGGCGGCAAGCTGGGCGACCTCGCCGGACAGGCGCGCAAAGGCAAACCCGATCCGGAGGTGGTGGCCATTTTCGGTGCGGATACGCCGCCGGACAAACGCCCGCTCAACCAGTACATCTCCAATCGCGAAGTCTTCCACGATCCCGCCGATGTGGGCGGCACCAGTTTTCAGGTGCGCAGTTGTTTCGATGCTTTTGGCACCAGCTACCTGCCGCAGATGGGCGAGGATCAGTTCCGCGTCAAGCGCGTGCTGGGATCCCTCACCGACGCGCCCGGCAGTTACGGCTGGCGGCCGTTGCGCGAAACCGAGCTGTCCAATCCCGCCAGCAAAATCATCCAGGGCGACTGGAACTGGCCGTTTGATCGGGAAGACAGTTGGCACGCCGACAACGGGGAGGGCGGGCACGTGATGCTCTTCGCCGACGGCCACGTGGCCTACTTCGTTTTCCCCGACACGCAACTCATGCTGGGCTGGATGCGGCCCGCGTACAAAATGACCGCGCAAGGCCGCGTGGAGATGAGCGCCAAAGGTGACCCCGTCATTGACGATGAGAAATTTCGCAGCCAATCCCCCGATGAATTCCGCACCAACAGCGGCCAGCCCGCCAAGTACATCGATCCGGGTTTCCGTTGGTGGTAGCCGCGCCCGCAGTATTATGCGCCGCGCTTGATGGCTTTTAACTGCGCCGCCTCCGGGCGCGCCGCGTAGTGCTCGTCCAACGGATAACACCCGCTGGGCAAACCATTGCGAGGGCCGGTGGTGCAGTCGCTGAACGTGCGGCAGATGGACTTGGTCGCCAACCGGCCGCGCTGCGCCACATCCTCCGGCAGGTGCGGATAGGACAGCACCAAGCGGCCCAGCCCCACCAGATCCACCCAGCCCTCGCGCACCGCCGCCTGCGCCACCTGCGGCAGCCATTCCTGCAAATAACTGTAGCCGGTGCCGACGATGAGCATGCCCTGCGGCGCGCGCGCGCGCAGTTGCCGCGTCACTTGAATCTGCCGCACCACGTCGATGAGCGGGTCGTGCGCGGGTTGGTAGCCGTCGCTGGGCGGATAAGCCGCCGGCCGCTGGATGTGCGGGGTGTAATACGGTGAGCCGCCCGTCGCGTTGAGGATCTGCACACCCAACTGCGCGCACAGTTCCACGAACCGGAATGTCTCCGTCAAATCAATCCGCGTCGGGTCACTCGCATCCACGCCGAACCCGTAGCGATAGGGCAGGCAGTGCGCGAACTCCTCGGGAATGCCCGGCCCGAGCTTGCCCGGTTGCGACAATGCCGGATCGGGCCGATGCGGCACCATGTCAAAACAGCTCAGCCGCACGCCCAGCCCGATGGGATTACTGTCCGCGCGGATGCCCGCGACGATGTCGCGCAGGATGCGCGTGCGGTTCTCAAAGCTGCCGCCGTATTTTCCCGGCCGCGTGTGCGCGCCCAGAAACTCGTGCAGCAGATAGCCGTGGCAATGTTTGATGTCCACGAAGTCCGCGCCCACCGTCCACGCCACGCGCGCCGCGCAGACAAAATCGCCCACGAGCGATTCAATCTCACCGTCGCTGAAAATCTGCGCGTCGCTCGTGATGCCAAATTTTGGATCGAGGATCGGATGCCGATACGCGACGCGCGACTCAAAGCGTTTTTTGTCATGCGGCTTGCAGAACCGCCCCGAGTGGGTGAGCTGAAAGCCGATGACCAAATCCTGCGTCGTGCCGTGGCGCTCTGCATGCGCGGATTGGAGGAGGCCGACCAACTCGGCCAGCCCCGCCTGATTTTCCGGAGTGATGATGAGCTGATTGGGATTCGCGCGCCCATCGGGCCGCACCGCCATCGCCTCGCCGCCGCAGATGAGCTTCGCGCCGCTCTCCCCAAACCGCCGCCAGCGCCGGCGCATGTCGTCCGTCACCCCGCCGCACGTCGTGCCGTCCCAACCTTCCATCGGATGAATCGCCCAACGATTGCCGATGCGTTTGCCGTTGATGGTGACGTGCTCCACCGGGCGCATCAGCGGCGAGTCGGTGCCCGACACGATTGCGTCATCACACGGCAACTCCAATCCAAGCGTGGCGAGGCGGGTGCGAAAATCCTCAACCGTCTTCAGCGACGGGATGCGTGTGAGTTTGAACGGCGCGGCCATGCGATGTTGCGTCGTGCGACTTTAGCCGGAGCCGCCCACCGTTGTCAGTGCCGGAAACAATGGGCCTTGCCAGCCCCGCAGCATGCTGTTGCACTGCCCCGCATCCATGGCCTTGCCCAAGCTACAAACACGCACATTGGGCCGCACCGGAATTGACGTGTCGCTCATTTCATTTGGCGCAGGGCCAGTCCCCGCGCTGATGACTGACAGCGCCGCGCTCGCGCTGCAACGCCAGACCCTCGGCTGCGCGCTGGAGGCCGGCATCAACTGGTTTGACACCGCCGCGACTTACGGCAATGGCGCTTCAGAGTTGCATCTGGGCGCGGCGCTGCGCGAGTTGGGCGCTGCTAATCGCGTGCATGTCGGCACCAAAGTGCGCCTCGCCGAGGGCGACCTGAACGATATTCGCGGCGCAGTAAAACGGTCCGTCACCGCCAGCCTTGAGCGGCTCGGATTGTCGCGTGTCACGCTCATCCAACTCCACAACTCCATCACCGCCCAGCGCGGCGATCAGCCCACGTCCATCTCGCCGCGCGATGTCTTGGGCCAAGACGGTGTCGTGCGCGTGTTTGAAGAACTCAAGTCCGATGGGCTGGTTGAAAATTATGGGCTGACCGCACTGGGGGATGCGCCTTCGCTGGACGAAGTCCTGTGCGGTGCCCCGTGGGCAACAGCGCAGGTCTGTTGCAATCTGCTGGAACCACAAGTGGCGCTGCTCACGCTGTGCGCGCGACTGGGTGTGGGCGTACTGGCCATTCGCGTGATGGCGGGCGGCGCGTTGGCGGGACAACCCCCCAGCCAGCACACGCGCACCACGAAATTCTTTCCGCTGCCCATTTACGAGCGCGACCAGCAAACCGCCGCGCGATTGGAACCGTTGCTGCCCGCCGGAGTTTCGTTGAAGGAAACCGCCGTGCGTGGGGTGATTGGCAGGCCGCAGATCACCACGGCGGTGATCGGCTTTGCCACGCCGACGCAGGTGAAGGAGGCCGCCGAGTTTGCCGCAGCAGGTCCGCTTCCCACCGGTCTGCTCGCCGCACTGCAACTGGCGGCCACTGCGCCGCCACATTCATTGATGGCATGAATGCGCCACGCCAGTACCTGACCGTGGCCGTGGCGTTTCTCGGCTGGATGTGCGCCGGCGTGCAGATGGGCACGATGCCGCTGGCGTCGCTGTCGGTGTCAAAGAATCTCTTGGGCGACCAGTTCAAGCCCGACATCGCCGCTGCGTGGTTCGGTTATTTCACGGCGGCCTTGAGCTTGGGCGCGGCGGTTGGGGGCATCCTGCTGGGCTGGGCGGGCGACCACTGGGGACGCGCCCGCGCCATGGCGGTGAGCATCCTATTATACTCCGTGTTTGCCGGCGCGTGTTCGCAGGCGACCTCGCAGGAGCAACTGTTGGTGCTGCGTTTCTTTGCGGGACTGGGCATCGGCGGCATGTGGCCCAACGGCGTGTCCCTCGTGTCGGAGGTGCTGCCAGATTTGTCGCGCCCGTGGATGGCCGGGCTGATCGGCACCTCGGCCAACGTCGGCATGCTGCTCATCTCGCAGGCCGGCCGCATGAAGTCCGTCACGCCCGACTCGTGGCGTTGGTTGTTTCTAGCCTCCGCCGTGCCGGCGTTGATGGGACTGGTGGCATTGTGGGCCGTGCCCGAATCCCCGCGCTGGCTGGCCACGCGCAATGATCCGCAGAAAAAACCGGACACGCCACTGAGCGAACTCTTCGCGCCGGCCATGCGACGCACGACCGTGGTGGGTATCATGTTGGCGTCCATTCCGCTGATTGCAGCGTGGAGCGCCGGGCGCTGGCTCACCCCGTGGGCCGACGCCGAAGCGGGCGCGGCGCATCCAGAATTCAAGGCCACCACTCAAGCCACATGGGCGGGCGGCGCGGCCATCGGCAGTTTCTTCGGCGCGCAAGTCGCCAGCCTGCTGGGTCGCCGCCTCACCTATTTCCTGATCAGCCTCGGCTCGGTGACATTGACGTGCGGCATCTTTTTATTTTTCAAACCGCTGGATCCGCTTTTCCTGCCGATGGTGTTTGTGCAGGGACTCGTCGCCACGCTGTTCTTCGGCTGGCTGCCGCTGTGTCTGCCCGAACTTTTCCCGACACGCATGCGCGCCACCGGCACGGGCATCAGCTATAACTTCGGCCGGTTCATCGTGGCGGGCGGCGTACTGGCCACCGGTGAGTTGACGCGCCTGTTTGGCGGCGACTATTCCAAAGCCGGCGCGATCATGGGGCTGGTGTACGCGCTGGGGATGATCGTGATCTGGTTTGCACCGCCCACACTAGGCAAGAAGTTGGAGGACTGAAGCGCGCGCGATGTGCAGCGCGGGCTGCTCAACGAAAGGCTTCGATGATCGCGCTGTTATCCGCATCAGCGAAACCTGCGCCCGCAAGCGACACGAGCAAACGGCGATGGACGCGGCTGAACGGAAGCTTCGCATTTTGTCGCCGACCCAATTGGAGGATGAGCTTCACGTCCTTGAGATGCTGCGCGAGCCTGGCCTGCGGCGCAAAATCGCGCGCCAACATCTTCCCGCCCTTGATATCCATCACACGGGAATAGGCGGCCCCGGCTTTCAACACCTCCAGCGCGTGTGCGGGGGCCACGCCCACACGTTCGGCAAACGCCAACCCCTCCGCCAGCACAGCGCGGTTGAGTCCCAGCACGAGGTTCACGACCAATTTCATCCGCGCACCGCTGCCACACGGGCCGGTGTGAAATGTCTGATTCGAAAACGCGGCCAGCACAGATTGCGCCGCGCTATAATCTGCGAGCCGCCCCCCGGCCAACACGAGCACGCTGCCCTCGCGCACCTGCGCACTTGAACCCACCACGGTGGCGTCCAGATATCGGATGCCCCGCCGGGCGAGTTGCGCACCCAACTTGGCCGTCGCGTCCGGATCGCCCGTCGTGGTGTCGATGATGAGTGTGCCCCGTCGCAACCGTCCGCCAAGTTGGCGGATCACCGAGGCCACGATGGAAGTCGTGGGCAGCGAGAGCAGCAGGCAATCGCAGGCGTCGGCGACAGCCGCTGCGGAATCTGCGGCGCGCCCGCCCAGTCGCTTCAACGCCGCGTGTTTGGACTTATCCAAATCATGACCGACAACTGCAAAGCCCGCCCCGCGCAGGCGCGCAGCGATTGCGCTGCCCATCAAACCGAGGCCAATGATTCCGATGGGAGCTTTCGATTTGCGTCGGGCGGACATGAGATGGGTTCGAGCCGGATCACGGCTTGGCGCGTTCCACCACGTGCAGGCGCGTGAATTCGCCGTCACTCACATTGTAGTAGATGCGCTGGCCATCCGCGCTGAACACCGGATGCGGATCGTTACGGCGCCAAGAGCGCGCGCCTTTGGATTGCGTGAAGCTGTGGAGCAACGCCCATTTCCCGCCGCGCATGTCGCCCACGAGAATGCCCCACTCGCCGGGCTTGCCGCCGGCAGTCTCGCTGAGGCCGTCGGTGACCATCAGCTTGCCATCCGGACTGACCGAGGGATGCGAGCCGCGAAGGTTCGGGACATCCTTGAGCCTGCCCGGCGGTGTCGCGGGTTGGTCGGTGTCAAAAATCAGGTTGCCCATCTCGAAGATGTGGCGCGAATCCGGATGCCAGCCCGGATGCCCCCACTGCGCACGGAACCATTTCATGCGGCCCGCTTCGAGGTCGAAGCACACCAGTCCCTGCCGTTGGCTGGCGTTCTTCGCCATGTAATTGTCGCCGCCGTTGCCCGCGGCCATCTTGAAAAAGACGCGCTTCAAATCTGGGCTGAGCACGGGAAAGAAAATGGAGGCGGGCTTGCCGCTGAATTCCGTTTGCAACCACTGACCATGCTGCTCCTGCACCGCACTCATCTTCAGCGCCGTGCGCACGGCACCGGTGCGGGCGTCCCACATATACAAATCGCGATGCGGCCCGGGATTCCAATGGCAGCCGTACATCGGCAACACATCGCCATCGGGCCGCCCAAAACCCGTCTGCCGATCTTCCGCGACAACTTTCTTTTCCAGCGTCTCCACGTCCACCACCACCACGCGCCAGCGTTTGTCCACCACTTCGTGAAACGCCACGCGCTTGCCGCCGGAGAGCCATTGCTGGCACGCGGCGCGATGCGCGTCCTCGGTGTGGACATTCTCCGCGAGCACGGTCTCCTTGCCGGTCGCGCGCTCGATCATCCGCACTTGGCCGATGTAACCTGCCGGGTGCGTGGAAGTGAAAAACAGCACGCGCTTGCCATCCGGGCTTTCTGGGTTGGCGACGTAATAGCTATGGATCGAGTGCCGGCCGGGCACCACCGAGACCGGCGCGATGCGCACGTTGGCCTTCCAGGGAGCGACTGGATCCTCAGCGCCGGACGCCGCGTTGCCAGCGATCAGCAGGAACATCAATGCAGAGGTGAGGTGCATGACATTCATCGTATCGGCAACAAGTCAGCGAGGCAACCGCTGCACGATGTCCGTCAGAATTTCGCGGTCGGCGTCAGGACGTTTCGCGGACTGCGGATGCGTGTCGTCGCAGCCGATCCAGCCGCGCAATTTCAGGAACATCGCCGCGCTGTGTTTGTAGGCTGGCACCGGCGCGCGGAAGGCAAGGAAGCCGAGGTACTGCAGGAGGTCGTTGAGTTCGTAGAACGCCGGATCGCCGTTGAGCCACGCGGCGTCGCGCTTGGCAAAAACATCCGGCGCGAAAGTGGAAAGCCCGAGCAGATAATCGCTGCCATACATCACCATGTCGATGGCCAGATCGTTGCCGGTGTACACGCGGAAATCCGGGCGCGTGGCGTCGCGCAGCGCGAGCCGCTGCCATTCCAGATCGCGCCGCAGTGATGAGTGCTTGGCACCGGCGCATTGCGCGATGCTCATCAAGCCGCGGTACACTTCCAGCGAATAGATTTTGCCGAACGGCGCGAACATCGTGCCCAGCTCAAATCCGATGAACTTCTGCGCGTGGCGCGCGAGGGCGGCGTAGCTGGCCACGATGGCGTCATCCGGTTGTTGCGTGAGGCCGTAGGATTGGAAGATGACCGGCGTGCCACCGAATTCTTGAATCATCGCCATCTGCCGCGCGTAGGCGTCGGCATTAAACGCTGCGCCGGGTTGGTCGAGCACGAATGCGCCTGCCACGAATGATCCGCTGCCGGTCTCGGCGCGCGTGATCTCCAGTGCGCGGCGTCGAGTGGCGTCGTCAATCAGATTGCCGAAGCCGGTGTCCATGTTCACCGCCGGCGCGAGTCCCGCCTGCGCGGTGCGGCGGACGTGTGCGGCGAAGCCAGTCCAGTCCACATCGCCGTTGGATTGAAACGGCAACAGGATGGCGGAGATGCCCTCGATGCGCCGGCGCGGGCGCAACGGTGTTGGTGTGGCGGGCGAGTCCATCGCAGCGGGTGCGCGCATGACAGCCCTTCAACGTGCGGTCACCGACCGCAGCACTGCTTGTATTTTTTGCCGCTGCCGCAGGGGCAGGGATCGTTGCGGCCGACCTTCGGCCCGACGCGGATGGGTTTGGCGCGCGACACTGCGTCGTTGAGCTCGCTGACCTCGTCCTGTTCCAGAGTGGGCGCGGCACCACTGGATCCGCTGCTCGAATCATGATGGGCGACGGCGGGCAGGCTGCGCAGAAAATTCATGTACGCCTCCACGCTGGAGGCGCTGCGGAAAATGTTGTGGCAGATCTCGGTCTTGATGTGCGCCATCAGCTCGTCGAACATCTGCTTGGCTTCGCGTTTGTATTCGATGAGCGGATCTTGCTGGCCGTAGGCGCGCAGACCGATGGAGTTGCGCAGGCCGTCCATCGCGTAGAGATGCTCGCGCCACAGCCGATCAATGGCACTGAGCATGGTGTAGCGCTCCACGGAGGTGATGGCGACGGGATCGTCGTGTTGCACCTTGATCTTGTACGCCTCCGTTACTTTTGCGCAGAGCGTCCGGCACAGGATCAATTGCTGCGGGGACAGCCCGTCAAACACCGAGCCAGCGATGGGCGTCTCGGTGCCTTCTTCGGCCGTGCGGCGCAGTCCATCCTCGGTGATGCCGATGGGGAAATTGAGGTTCGTCCAGTCGGCCAATCCGCGCAGGTTCCAGCCTTCGTCGCCCATGTCCGTCGGCAGAAATTGCTCCACCTTCAGGATGACAATCTCCTCCATGATGTCGAGCAGGTGCTCGCGCACTTCCTCGCCGTGGATGATCTTGTTGCGGAATCCGTACAGGATTTCGCGCTGCTTGTTCATCACGTCGTCGTACTCCAACGTGCGTTTGCGGGCTTGGAAATGATGCTCCTCGACGCGCTTCTGCGCCGTCTCGATGGAGCGGTTGAGGATGGGGTGAGTGAGTTCCTGATCTTCCTCCAGCCCCATCTTCTCCATCATCTTCACCATGCGATCGCCGCCGTAGAGGCGCATGACGTCATCTTCCAGCGACAGGAAAAAGTGTGAGCTGCCCGGATCGCCTTGTCGCGCGCAGCGGCCGCGGAGCTGACGATCAGTGCGGCGCGCCTCGTGCCGCTCCGTGCCCAGCACGTGCAGTCCACCCAGTTCAGCGATGCTGGGTCCGAGTTTAATATCCGTGCCGCGCCCCGCCATGTTGGTGGCGATGGTGAGGGAACCGCGCTGACCGGCGCGCGCCACGATCTCCGCCTCCTGCTGATGATACTTGGCGTTGAGCACCGAGTGCACGATGGATTCTTTCTTGAGCATGCGCGAGAGGCTCTCGCTGGACTCCACCGACGCCGTGCCCACGAGGATCGGCCGGCCTTGGGCGTGCGTGGTGCGAATCTCTCCCAGCACTGCCTTGAATTTCTCGCGCTTGGTTTTGTACACCGAATCGTCGCCGTCCTTGCGCAGGCAGGGTTTGTTGGTGGGGATGACCAGCACGCCCAGTTTGTAGATGTCGAAAAACTCGTTGGCCTCCGTCTCGGCCGTGCCCGTCATGCCGGCCAGCTTGTGGTACAGGCGGAAATAATTCTGGATGGTGATGGTGGCGTAGGTCTGCGTCTCCCGCTCGACCTCCACGCCTTCCTTGGCTTCCACGGCTTGATGCAGTCCATCGCTCCAACGGCGGCCGGGCATTTTGCGCCCGGTGTGCTCGTCCACGATGATGACCTTGTTGTCCTCGATGATGTACTGCTGATCAACCTCGTAGAGGCAAAAGGCCTTGAGCAGTTGGGAGATGACGTGGATGCGTTCGGCGCGCGCCTCGAATTGCTGCTGCACCTGCTGCTTCTCCGCCAGGCGACCGGCGGCGTCGAGATTCGCCTGCTGATCCACCTCGTGAAAGGCGGTGGCCAGATCCGGCAGCATGAACGCGTCCGGATCGGTGGGGCTGAGAAAGCCGCGCCCCTTTTCGGTGAGGTCCGCCTCGTGGCTTTTTTCTTCGATGGCAAAGAGGAGCGCCTCCTTCGCGTCGTACAGCTCCTTTTTGGTCTGATCCTTGTGCAGGTCCAACTCGGCGGTGTTTAACCTGCGCAGATTGGCCGGATCCTCCAGCAGCCGCATCAACCGTGGTGATTTGGGCTGACCCAATCGCGCCTTGTACAACAGATGGCCGATCTCGCTTTCAACCCCTGCATCGATTGAGCCGTTGCGAGGCTGGGCACCGAGCAGCGTTTCCGCCTCGCCCAAAAGATCGTCGCACAACCGCTGCTGGCGGCGCACGAGCGATTCCACCAGCGACTTGAGCTCGGCGTAAAGTTTGTTGTCAGCATTGACCACCGCCGGGCCGCTGATGATGAGTGGCGTGCGGGCTTCATCAATGAGGATGGAGTCCACCTCGTCCACGATGGCGTAGTAATGGCCGCGCTGAACTTGATCCTCGCGCCGGTCGGCCATGCCGTTGTCGCGCAGGTAATCAAAGCCGAACTCCGAGTTGGTGCCGTAAGTGACGTCGCAGCGATATTGTTGCCGGCGAAAATCGGAGGGCTGATCATTCTGGATGCAGCCCACCGTGAGTCCCAAGAAAGTGTACACCGCGCCCATCCACTCCGAGTCGCGCGCAGCCAAGTAATCGTTCACCGTCACCACATGCACGCCGCGCCCGGTGATGGCGTTGAGATAAACCGGCAACGTGGCCACCAACGTTTTGCCTTCGCCCGTCGCCATCTCCGCGATGCGCCGGGAATGCAGCGCGTAGCCGCCGATCAACTGCACATCAAACGGCACCATGTTCCATTCGAGAGGATGCCCGCGCACGGTGATGGTGCGCCCGCACAGGCGGCGGCACGCGTTCTTCACCACGGCGAAGACCTCGGGCAAGATGGTCTCCAATTCGCGCGCCAGTTGCGCGTCGTCTTGGATGGCCGACAGGTGCGCCTTCCACGCGGCGGTCTTGTCGCGCAACGCCTCATCGGGCAGCGACTGCAGGCCCGCCTCAATGCGATTGACCTCGGGCACCAGTTGCTCGCGCAGGCGTCGCACCTCGCGGTCGTTCTTGGTGCCGAACAGTTTTTTCAGGAGTCCCAGCATGTTATTTCTGTCTCTGCAAACGGTGAAAATTAGGGAAAGCGGGCAGTCCCGTCAAAGCATTAACCGGCGGCCAAGGACACGCTATTGCTGGATGAACTTGGCGGCTTGTTCGGGCGTGGCCCCCGCATGCACCAACGCCATCAACGCGCGCGTCATGCCCGCGGGATTCGGGTGCTGGATAATATTGCGGCCATACACAATTCCGGCGGCGCCCTGTTGCAGTAGCCGATGCGTGCGCTCCAGAATTTCCTGATCGCTCACGCGACCACCGCCGCGCACCAGCACCGGGATGCGCCCGGCCATCTCAATCACTTGGTGATAGACACCCGGATCATCGGTGGGATCGGCCTTAATCACATCCGCGCCCAGCTCCACCGCTTGGCGCACGAGCGGCAGGATTTTTTCCAGATCGCCATCCACCATGTAGCCACCGGCCTGCGCGTTGGGTTTGAACACCAGCGGCTCGATCATCAGCGGCATGCCGTAGCGATCGCACTCGGGTTTCGCGGCGAGAATATTTTGGATGCACTGATCGGTCACCTCCGGCTCGCCGGGAATGCGGAAAAGATTCACCACGATGCACGCGGCATCCAATCGCAGCGCCTGCTCCACCGGCTGCGCGATCATGCGGCTGAACAAATGATCGGGCAGATCTTTGCCGTACACATTGGCCACATCGGTGCGCAACACCAGCGCCGGCTTGTCTTTGCCGGGGAGCGATTGGAGCAGCGGCGCTTGGCCGATGGTGAGTTGGATGGCGTCGGGCGCGGCAGCGACGAGCGTCTTCACGCACGCCTCGAGATTCTCGATGCCGCCGAGAAAGCCGCGTTCGTTGAAGAAGCCGTGATCGACAGCGACATCGAAGCAGCGGCGGGACGTGCCATTGAACAGGCGATTGAGCCGATAAGCCTTCATTGGGGCGGTCGTTATAGGCCAACGCCGTGGAGAAAGCGAAATCTTTTCAGCGTCAACACGCGGGCTACACGTGCGAGAGCAATCCGTTCTTGGCCGCGAACTGGGTCGTGGCCGTCCGCAGCAATTGCAGAAAAGTTTCCTGCGCCCAACCCGGCGGATGGCCCTGCCGATGCAGCGTGCCCCATACCCCGCGCAGCTTGCGCCGGCCCAACGGCACGGCCACCAGCAGACGCTTGTCCAAGTCCGGCCGCGCGATCCACGGCGCGAGGATGGTGATGCCCAAGCCCAGCTTCGTCGCCTCGCACAGCGCCGCCAGGCTGCCCATCTCGATGCCGGGCCGCAGGTTCATGTCTTCCGCTTGGAAATGGTCCGCGATCAATTCGTGGGCGCGCCCCCGGCGGGTGTACAACACGAACGACTGCTTTGGAATCTCAGCGCGCAACACACGTCGCGCCTGCGCCCACGGGTGCTGCGGGTTCACCAGAAACATCATCTCATCGGTGAAGGGTGCTGCGCCTTCAGCCCGACGCCTCCGAATCATTGCGACTGGCCGCGCGTTGCCAGCACCTTTGCCGTTGGGAAAGTCCGCGCAGTCGCTACCCGATGGACCGCGTCGGCTACCTCAAGTGGCGCGCGGAACTGAAGAAGTTTCACGCCGAGAAATCCGGGCAGATCCTTCGCGAAGTTGGCTACGACGAAG
>SIAW01000080.1 GCA_009695465.1 Pedosphaera sp. | reverse complement strand
GAGGGGAGCTACATAACTTACAACAACGGCACCAGCGCCAATGAACCAGCACAAATTCCCAACAGCATGAGGAACAACGTCAAACTCAGACAATACGGCCACAATCACGGCGACTGCCCATACCCCCGTTACGATATTCATGATAACAAATTGGTATAATAAAATGGCGCAAACTGCAAGAAGTAATCTTGAAAATCACGCGAGGTCATCCGTCGGCAGCACAAAGCCCTTGCCGACGCGCAGGTCAACCTCGGGAATATGTATTGGTTTGGAAACGGGGTCGTGAAGGACGAACTAGAGGCTTACAAATGGGTTCTCCTTGCCGCTATGCAAGGCGATGAACAGGCAAAAGAGAATATCGACCTTATCGAGAAAGACCTGACAGCCACACAGCGTTTGGAGGGGCAGCGACTGGCTCGGGAGTGGAAGCCGAAAAAGTAGGTTCTGCCAATGGCAAGGCCACCGGACGAAAAGGCCGCGGTGCTGGTGTTGGTGTATTGAGGGGTCAGTTCGTTTTGGCTGTGCGGTGCGGGAGGAGTTGCAGGCGCGGTGCGGGGGCTGAAAAAGCTGGAGCGAGTGAAGGGATTCGAACCCTCGACATTAACCTTGGCAAGGTTACGCTCTACCAACTGAGCTACACTCGCATCTGAGCGGCTGGCACTGTGGCGACAGGCAAAACGCTTGGCAAGCCTCGTTTTGATTGGCACCCGCAGCGCGCGACAGCCTCGATCAATCGGCAAAATCGTACACCACCACCTTGCGGCAATTGGGTTTGAACACCTTCTCCACGAACTCCACGTGCAGGGGGTGATCCTGATAAATGTCCTGCGCCGCCTTGTCGGTGAACACGATGTTCAACGCCACTTGATAGGACTGCTCCACCACGGGACGGGGGCTGGCGACGGTTTTGCCAATGTGAAAGAGCACGATGCCCGGGCAAGGTTTGAGGAATTGATGCGCGCCGGCGATGAGGGCGTCGGCGGCGTCGGGCTTATCGGGGTGAGTCCAAAAGATGACAACGTGCGAAAACATGGCGCGGACGATACGCATCCCCACGGGCGGTGCAAGGTTTTTGGCAACTCCTGCTTGCTGCTCGCGCTCGCCGACGTATCATCGTGCGCAACCGGTTCTTCGTGCCGGACATTTTATGGAAAAAGAAAAAGCCAGCAACAAAGCCGAGAAGTCCATCGCAGAGGACAAAGACGAAACGCGTCAGCGCAATATTGACGCGGCCGTCGCCTCCATCACCAAGACCTTCGGCGAGGGCAGCATCATGCGGCTGGGCGCAGCGCAGGCGCTCACGAAGATCGAGGTCATTTCCACCGGCGCATTTTCCCTCGACCTCGCGTTGGGCGTGGGCGGCGTGCCGCGCGGGCGTGTGGTGGAAATCTTCGGCCCGGAATCCTCCGGCAAAACCACCGTGGTGCTCAGCGTGATTGCCAACGCGCAAAAGATGGGCGGCACCGCCGCGTTTATTGACGCCGAACATGCGATGGATGCGGCCTATGCCAAAAAGCTGGGCGTGAACTTGGACGACCTGCTCGTCTCGCAACCCAATAGCGGCGAGGAAGCGTTGACGATCTGCGAAACGCTGGCGCGTTCCGGCGCGCTCGATGTCATTGTCGTGGACTCCGTCGCCGCGCTCGTGCCCAAGGCTGAGTTGGAAGGCGACATGGGCATGGCCACCATGGGCATGCAGGCGCGTTTGATGAGCCAAGCGCTGCGCAAGCTCACCGCCATTTTGGGCAAGGCCAAGACGACCTGCATCTTCACCAATCAACTCCGCGAAAAAGTCGGCATCATGTTTGGCAACCCCGAGACGACGCCCGGCGGCAAGGCGCTCAAGTTTTACGCCAGCGTGCGCATTGACATCCGGCGCAAGGAATCCATCAAGGACGCCGCCGGCAATGTCGTCGGCAACAACGTGAAGGTGAAGGTGGTGAAAAACAAAGTCGCACCGCCCTTCGCCGAGGCGGAGTTTGAGATTCTCTACAACCACGGCATCAACCGCAACGGCAGCATCGTGGACGCCGCCATACGCTACGGGGTGCTGGCCAAGAAAGGCGCGTGGTTGCAGTTGGACGGCGAGCTGATCGGCCAAGGCAAGGACGCCGCGCAAAAGGCGCTGGCCGAAAAACCAGCGCTGGCTGAGCGCCTCACCGCGCTGGTGCTGGAGAAACGCCTCGCAGGCATCCCCGCGTAACCCGCAACCCCACCGCCCGTGACTGCGCCCCCGGAGATGAGCTTGGTTTCGGCCGTGCTCCTCCTCGTGACCATCATGGATCCGGTGGGCAACGTCCCCAGCTTCGTCGCCAGTCTGCAACACGTGCCCGCCGAGCGGCGCACGCATGTCATCGCGCGCGAGATGCTCTTTGCGCTGGCGTTGCTGCTGGTGTTTTTCTTTGGTGGCGGCCGGTTGATGGCCCTGCTGCAACTCAGCCCCGAATCCCTTTTTCTGGGCGGCGGCATCATGCTCTTCCTCATCGCCATCAAAATGATTTTCCCGCCGGCCGGCCGCGACGCCCACGAGCAGCCCGCGCAAGAACCTTTCATCGTGCCGCTGGCCACGCCGCTGGTGGCCGGCCCGTCGGTGATTGCCACGCTGATGCTCTTGACTAGCTCGCAGCCCGCGCTCAACGCGCGTTGGCTGGCCGCGCTGTTCATCGCGTGGGCCATCACCTCAGCCGTGCTGCTGTGCGCGCCAATCATCGCGCGGGGCCTGCGCGAAAAAGGTTCGATGGCCATCGAGCGCCTCATGGGAATGTTGCTGGTGATCATCGCCGTGCAGATGTTCCTCAACGGACTGGCCGCTTATCTCAAGAGCCTGCGCCCGGCGTAGCTCGCTGCGCGCGCCTTTCCACGTTGCGCCGATGCGGCCCGCCCGTATCATCGGGCACGTGAGCGACCCGTGCGCTGCCTATTCCGTGGCGGATCATTTTCCCGGCACCTTCGACGAGGCGGCCTTGGAGAAATGGGCCGCAGCCTTGCGCGCGCGATTGACCGGCCGCGTGTCGCTGGGGCTGGTGTTCATCACGCCGCGCCTCTTCCCGCACGCCCGGGAGATTCTGGAAATCCTGCGCGTGCACGGACAGATCCCGCTGCTCGCCGGGTGCTCCAGCCAAAGTCTCATCTGCAATGAACGCGAACTGGAAGACGGCGCGGGGTTGACGCTGGCGCTGTATCATCTGCCCGGCGCGCAACTGCTGGGCACGCACTTCACACAGGCGCACGTGGAGGCCGACGACGGCCCCGGCTATTGGCAGCGCGTGACCGGTGTAACGGGCGAGCGTGCAGAACGCCTCGGCGGCTGGCTGGTGTTTGCCGATCCTTATCATCTCAACGCCGAGGAGTGGCTCCAACAATGGAACAAAGCGTGGGCACCGCTGCCCGTGCTGGGAGGGCTGGCCAGCGCCGGACCGCGCGCGACGGGCACGCAGGTGTATCTCAACGGCGAGGTGTTTGAAACCGGCGGCGTGGGCATCGCCGTCGGCGGCGATGTCGCCCTGCGCGGCGTGATCTCGCAGGGCTGCACCCCCATCGGCCAGCCGTGGACCATCACGCAAGTGGAGCAGAATGTCATCCGCACCATCGGCAATCGCCCGGCCTATCAGGTGTTGGTGGAGACGTTTGAAAATCTGTCCGACGCCGAAAAGCAAAAGACCCGCAGCAACCTTTTCGTCGGACTGGTCATCAATGAACATCTGGAGGAATTTGGCTGCGGCGATTTTCTGATCCGCAACCTGATCGGCGCGGATCCCAAAACCGGGGTGATCGCCGTGGGCGCACTGCCGCGTGTCGGGCAGAGCCTGCAATTCCAACGGCGCGACGCGCAGGCTGCCGCCGGTGATCTGGAGGCGTTGCTCGCCAAGGCGCGCGAGGCCATTGCGGATCGGCCCGTGTACGGCGCGTGTCTGTGCTGTTGCAACGGGCGCGGGCGCAATCTTTTTGGCGCAGCCGATCACGACGCGGCGTTGGTGCAGCAGCGACTGGGGCCGATGGGCGTGGCGGGATTTTTCTGCAACGGCGAAATCGGCCCGGTGGGCGACCGCAATTTCCTGCACGGCTACACCGCGTCGCTGGCGCTCTTCGTGGGACGCGACACGCCATGAGCGGCGTTCCTCCGGGCGCGCTGCTCGCCCCCACGTTGATTCACCGTTTCACCTCCATCATCGAACCGCTGGATTGGGCGCAGCTCTTCGCGTCCGCGCAGCCGGTGGAGATGGAGATCGGTTCGGGCGACGGAGGGTTCCTCTCCCGCCACGCCAGCGCGCAGCCTTCGCGCAACTTCGTCGGAGTGGAACGGCTGCTGGGACGCCTACGCAAACTCGACCGCCGCGCCCGCCGCGCTGGGCTGCAGAACGTGCGGCCGCTGCGCATCGAGGCGGAGTACCTGCTGCGTTATCTCGTGCCGCACCAATCACTGCACGCGGTGCACATCTATTTCCCCGATCCGTGGCCCAAGGCGCGCCACGCCAAACATCGGCTTGTGAAGGCGGGATTCCCGGAGTTGCTGCATCGCGTGCTCGCGCCCAGCGGTGTGGTGTATCTGCGCACCGATCATCTGGAGTACGCGCTGCAGATGCGCGAGGTGTTTGACGCCAGCCCACAATTTGCCGCAGTGGAGACGCCCGCTGCGCTGGTGGCTCTCACCACGGAGTTCGAGACTGCGTTCAACGCGCAGGGCAAGCCCACCCAGCGCGCCGCGTATCAGCGCCGGTGATGCCGTTCACACATCAATGACGGGGCCGTCATCGGGAGGGTCGCGTCTGGCTGGCGGACGCTTGAATCGTTGGAGGACGACGCGCGAACTGCCCGCGCCCGCCAACGTGTTGGCGATGATGGACACGATGCTGATGGTGAGTGCGCCCCACATTGCCGGCCCAAAACCTTCCACTCGGAAGGATTCTTTCAGCACGAGGCTCGTGAGATAGAGCAGTCCCGCGTTGATCACCCACAGGAAGAGGCCCAGTGTGATGATGAGCAGCGGCAACGAAAGCAACAGCAGCACCGGCCGCACCACCGCGTTGAGGACGCCCAAGATCAGCGGCGCGATCAGCAGCCCCTTCCAACCTTGGATGTGGATGCCATCGCACCACCAGCCGGCCACCAGCACGGCGAACGTCGTCACAATCCAACGATGGAAAAAGGAGCGCGCGGCTGTGGGTTCCTGCTCGGATTGGGGCGGTGGTGGCATGGGATTTCAGGCGACGCCGGCGGTGATAAATGTAGCCGGCGCAGTGGCGGTGATTTGCGTGGCCGCGAGCTGCGCAGGCAGCAGCGCGAATTGGCCCGGCACGAGCGACAGCGCGGGCTGGCCACTCGCCGCGCACTCCAGCGTCAGCGTGCCGGTGCAGACACCGACGATGGACAGGCCCGGGCGAGGCGATGTCCACGTTGTATTCGGCGCGACGCGGTGCAGGTGCATGTAGAAAAGTCCGGAAGCCTCGGCGATGATCTGATGCGGGACGGCGGGTTGCGGTGGCGAGAGGGCGGGGCGCACGTCATCGAACTGAATGGAGGCCAGCGATTGTTCGATGTGCAGTTTGCGCGGCTGGCAGTTGGGTCCGGTGCGGTTCCAGTCAAAGACGCGATAGGTGGTGTCGGAGTTTTGCTGCACTTCAAACACCATGACGCCGCCGCCCAGCGCGTGCACGCGGCCGGAGGGCAGGAAGAGCGAGTCGCCCGCCTGCACGGGCAGCGTGTGGATCAGTTCGGTCACGCAACCTTGCTGGATGGCTGCGGCGAAAGTCTGGCGTGTCACCGGCTCGCGCAATCCCGCGTGGATGCACGCACCGGGTTCGGCATGGATGACGTGCCACGCCTCGGTTTTGGGTTCGCCCTTCAACGCAGGCGCGACATGGGCCGGGGGATGGACTTGCACGGAGAGGGCCGTACGGGCGTCGAGAATTTTGACGAGCAACGGAAAGCGTCCGTTGAGGGCGGGCGCAGTGCCGAGCAGTGCGGGTGCGTGATGCTCCATCAGCCAGCGCAGGGTTTTGCCGGCGAGCGGGCCGTTGGCGATGACGCTCACGGTGTCGGGGCGATCGGCAATCTCCCAGGATTCGCCGACGGGAACATCCGGCGGCAGTGCGCGCCCGAAATGTTCAGCCAACCGGCGGCCGCCCCAGATGCGTTCCTTGTACACCGGGTGGAAGAGAAGCGGGTACAGCATGAAACCCCGTGGCGCGTCAGACGGAGCTGGAATTGCCGGTGGCCTTGGCGGGCTTGCGGGCGGGCGCGGTGCCCTCGTTGAACTTGCCCATCTTGCGGAATTTCTCGTAGCGCTGGCGCACGCGCGTGTCCGGATCAATCTTCAGCAGCGCCTCCAGATTGCGGAGAAGCCCATCGCGCACCGTCAGCGCCGTGGTCTCGTGATCGTTGTGTGCGCCGCCCAACGGTTCGGGCAGCACCTCGTCCACCAATCCCAGTTCCAGCAAATCGCGCGCGGTGATCTTGAGTGCCTCGGCGGCCTTGGGCGCGGCGGTGCGGTCTTTCCACAGGATGGAGGCGCAACCTTCGGGGCTGATCACCGAGTAGTAGGCGTTTTCCAAAATGAGCACGCGATCGGACACGCCGATGCCGATGGCGCCGCCAGAGCCGCCTTCGCCGATGACGATGGAAATGATGGGCACCTTAAAAAGCGCCATCTCGCGCAGGTTGACGGCGATGGCCTTGGCGATGTGCCGTTCCTCCGCGCCGATGCCCGGATACGCGCCGGCGGTGTCAATGAGCGTGATGATGGGCAGCCCGGCGCGATCGGCCAGTCCCATCAGACGAAGCGCCTTGCGATAGCCTTCCGGATGCGCGCAGCCGAAGTTGCGCAGAATGTTTTCCTTCGTGTCGCGCCCTTTCTGCGTGCCCACGACCATCACCCGATGCTCGCCCAGTTTGGCAAAGCCCGCCACGATGGCGCGGTCGTCATAGTACAGGCGGTCGCCGTGCAGCTCGGAAAAGCCGGTGAAAGAGAGCGCGAGATAATCCAGCGAGTACGGCCGTTTGGGATGGCGCGCCAACTGCACCCGCTGCCACGCGGTGAGGTTGGAATAAAACTCCACCTTCTTCTTGTGGATCTCCGCCTCCATCCGGCGGATGTCCTCTTCAAAATCCACATCCAACTGTTTGCTGGCCGTCTGCTGCCGCAGATCCGCCAGCTTGTGCTGGAGATCGGTGATGGGCTTCTCGAAATCGAGCAGATGCTTCATCGGCTGCCAGCTTAGCCGAGCCATCGGCCACGCGCAACGGCGAAGTGCCGCGCCGCCACTCAGCCCAATTTCCAGATCAACCACAACTGCGCAGCGAGCAGCGCCACGAGCAGCATCCAGAAAAAAGTTTCACGGTGGGACAACGATTCCTGCTGCACCGGACCAAGCCAGAAGCGCAACTTGACCTCGCCGACATCGAGCACGTCGCCGTTGCGCAGTAGTCGCGGCGCTAAGACCGGTTCGCTGTTCACCAGAGTGGAAGCCGGTGGCAGCGGATGCAGAAAAAATCCTTCCTCCGGCCGCAGGCGGATCTGCACATGCCGCTCCCAAACACCCTTTTCCACCATGTGCAGTTGACAGTCGCTGGCGCGGCCGATCATCAGCGCGCCCTCGGGCAGAGTCACCGTTTGGCGCGCCTGTTTGCCGTTGAGGATCGTCAACTGCGCCAAGCAGGCTGCGTTGGGGGCAACGTCGTTCATGTGCCACGATTGGCGCGCCACATCAGCACCATGCCGATGATCTGAAACAGGATGGCCGGCGCCCACACGATGAGTTGCGGATACAGGTCGGGGCGATCGGAGAGCGCGCGGCCCAGGAGCGAGAAGCTGTAATACACCAGCAACAGCAACAGCGCGATGGCCACGCCCACGCTTGTCTCGCGGCGTTGAGTGCGCACGCCCAGCGGGATGCCCACCAGCAGGAAACCCACGCAGGCGAATGAGAAGGCGACCTGCCCGTGCAGATGCACCTGCTTGCCCACGTCGCGTACGCCGTCGCCCTCGCGCAGTTCGCCGCGCGTGATCTCGACCATCAAATACGTGCCGCTGCTCTGCGGTGTGGCGCGCAGTTCGCCCACCCATTGATTTTCGCGATAGACTTGCAAGCGCGTTTCCTCAGCAGGAAAAGCCGGAGGCTCGCCACGGGCACCGTGTGGATAATGCAGCACGGCCGTGCCAAAATCGCGCATGACGGCCGCGACGCGTCCGCGTTCGTGGGACTGCGCCAGCAACTGCCGCCACGTCAGCTCATTGATTTTCACGCGGCGCTGCGTCAGCTCCCCGCCGGGAAAGGCCAGATCATTCTGCGCCTCGCCGATGGAGATGGCGTACCAGCGCGTGCCGCCTTCTTCCACAATCTCGCCCTCGCGCGGGGCGCTGCCAGCCTGCGGCAAGTCGCGGCTGAAGATCTGCACGTCGCGCAGATTGAAACGGTACTTGCGCGCTTGGGCATCCACGCGCACGTGCCCGGACTTGGCCTGCGTGCGGCGCACCAGACGGCCCTCCTGAAATTCGTTGATGAGCACGCCTTCCAATTGCAATTCATCGGGGCCGCCGCCGGCCCGCTGTTCTTCGATGCGGATGATGTAGCCGGGAATTTCGGTGATGAATTTCTTGGCCTCCAACAAGCGGCCCGGTTGCTGGCGCAGATTCTCGGCGAGCACGCGATGGATGAGTTCGCGGGATTGCCGTTTCCAACGCGGGGCAATATCCAGATTGACCCACAGCGCCAGTCCGCTCAGCACGATGGACAACGCCAGCAACGGCAGCACCAGCCAGATGAGGCTGGCGCCACCCGCGCGCGCGGCCGTCAATTCTTGATCGGCGCTGAGACGGCCGAACACCAGCAGCACCGCCGTCAGCAAACCCATCGGCAACGAAAACGTCACCACGTACGGCAGCAACAGCGCGAAGGCTTCGAGCACCACACTCGCGGGCACCTGTCCGCGCAGCAGCAGGCCCAGCACATCTTTCATGGCGTTGGCCAGAAGCAGGATGAGGGTGAACACGGCCACGCTGATGATCAATGCGCCGCCCACTTGGCGCAGCAGATACCAGTGCAGGGTTTTCATCAGGCAACGCGGTGCTCCTGGCGCAACCGCGCGGCAGGCTAACGCAGGACGCACGAGCTGTCACGTCCGCGCTGGCGGGCTTTTGCTGGCATGCGCGGCTGACTTCATTACACTCGGCGCACTCTGCGAGGGCAGGGACGTGGCCATGAACGACGAGGTGTTCTATCAGCAGGTCGCCGAGGAATTGCGCGAGCAGCGCATCAATGAGGCGCTGTGGACCAAGGCCACCGCCAAGGCGATGGGCGACGAGAACAAGGTTCGCGCCGTGTACATCCAACTGCGCGTGCAGCAGCTCACGCACGAACATTGGGCGCAGCGCGAGTCGGCGGACGAAGCCGCAGCGCAGGCGCAGACCGGGCCGTTGTGGCTGCAGAAGATTCGCCAGCGCGCAGGCCCGGTGCCGTTGGAGATTCTCAAGTGGGTGGCCATTGCGCTGCTCCTTTTTTTGATCCTCAAAATCTATGGGCTGCGCTGAACGCGTGTGGCAGACGGGATGGAGTTGAAGATGAAAAGGCTGGTGGCTGGACCCGGGATCGAACCGGGGACACGAGGATTTTCAGTCCTCTGCTCTACCAGCTGAGCTATCCAGCCACGACCGTCCGTAAACGGCGGGCGACACTATGCCGGTTTGAAAAGGTGGGGCAAGCCCATTTGCGCCGCGCTTGACCGGAGTGCGGGCTTCTCCAATAAATAGCCCTCACGCAGCCGCATTCGATTATGGCCACTTATATCTACGAGACCATTCCGCAAAAGAAGGGACAGAAACCGCGCCGCTTTGAGGTGGTGCAACGGATGATTGATCCGCCGCTCAAGACTGATCCGAAAACCGGACTGCCTTGCCAGCGCGTCATCACCGGTGGGTGCGGCAACATTTATCACGGCACCAGCATCCTCTCCATGAAAGTGCCGAGGCGCAGTCGTTAATCACCCGCGAGTGAGAACATGAACGCTCCACCCCGCGCTCCGTACCGTGCCGCCATTATCGGCCATACTGGCGCGGGGGATTATGGGCACGGACTGGACACGCTCTTCAACGGCCGCGCCGATGTGCGCGTCGTGGCTGTGGCTGATCCCGATGCCGCCGGCCGCGCGCGAGTGGCCCGCGCTGCCAACGCTCCCGCGCAGTACGCTGATTACCGGCAGATGTTGGCGAAGGAAAAACCAGAGTTGATCAGTCTCGGCCCGCGCTGGACCGAGCAGCGGTTGGAGATGGGCTTGGCCGCACTGCGCGCCGGTGCGCATGTGTTCATGGACAAACCGTTCATGCCGTCGCTGGCCGAGGCGGACACGTTTGTTACCGAGGCCGAGAAACGCGGCCTGCGCTGTGCGTTGGCGCTGCCCATCCGACTGGAGCCGGGCATCCTCTTTCTCAAACAACAACTGGCGGCCGGACGATTCGGCGAGATGATTGAGATGCACCTGCGCAGTCCCATCGATCCACGCGTGGGCGGCGAAGACTTGGTGGTGCACGGCCCGCACCTCTTTGATCTGCTGCGGTTCTTCGCGGGCGACGCCGCGTGGTGCACCGCGCGCATCCTGCATCAAGGTCGGGACGCCACCAAAGCCGACGCCAAACCCGCGTTGCGCGAAAAGCTGGGCTTGGTGTTGGGCGACGACATCCACGCGCAATTCACGATGCCCAATGGCGTGCACGCCACCTACGTCGGCGCCGCACGTTATCTGCAAACCAGCGATGGCTACGGCTTCACGATGGTCTGCCAAAAGGCCGTCGTGCGCGTGCGCGCCGGGTACACGCCGGTCATTGAATGGCGCGACCGCGCAGTCACGGCCGACCGTGATGCTTGGAAAACTTTCCCCGACGATCCCCGCGCGAAGATGCCCGCCGCAGGCACACCTGCGGTGGGCGCACCTGCCGTGGGCAATGTGGTGCAGGCGGCAAACACCCGGTTGGTGGATGACTGGCTGGTGGCCATCGCGAACCAGCGCGAGCCTGCCGCCAGTGCGCAGAGTGCATTGCGTGCGCTGGAGATGATTCAGGCGATTGTCGTGGCGGGACTGCGCCGCGAGCGAGTGAGCATGCCGTTGCGCGACCGCGCGCATCCGCTGTCGTCATAACATCGGGCCGCTGGCTTTCTCCTTGCCGCAGCGACGCGGCGCGGCATAGTCCAGCCAATCTCCACGCACCATGTCTGCCTGCACACGTCGCCATTTTCTTTTGAACACTGCCATTGTTGCGGCCAGCGCGCCCTTGCTGTCGCGCGCGGCGGATCAACGCCAATGGAAGGCTGCCATCATCGGCCACACCGGCGCGGGGGATTACGGGCACGGGATGGACGTGCTGTTTCAGGGGCGGCCCAACATCCAAGTGGTGGCCGTGGCCGATGCGCATGAAGGCGGGCGCGCGCGTGTGGCCAAGGCCAGCGGCGCGCTGCGGCAGTACGCCGATTACCGGCAGATGTTGGAGAAGGAAAAACCCGAACTGGTCAGCATTGGCCCGCGCTGGACGTTGGAGCATCACGCAATGGGGATGGCGGCGCTGCAGGCGGGCGCACATTTTTTCATCGAGAAACCTTTTGTGCATGTGTTGGCGGAGGCCGATGAGATGCTGGCCGAGGCCACGAAGCGCAAACGCAAATGCGTGGTGGCTCATCAAATGCGGCTGGTGCCGAGCTTGGTTTTTCTCAAGCAACAAATCGTTGGCGGACTGATCGGCGACATCATCGAGGTCAACACCTTTGGCAAGATGGACGCGCGCGCGGGCGGCGAGGACATGATGGTGCTGGGCAGTCATGTCTTTGATCTGATCCGTTTCTTTGCCGGCGATCCGCTGTGGTGCACGGCGCGCATCCGCGAGCAAGGTCGCGAGGCGACGTTGAAAGACGCGAAGGAATCGCGCGGCGAAAAGATTGGCCCGCTGTTGGGCGACGAGATCCACGCGCAGTTTGGTTTGCCCAACGGCGCGCTGGCCACGTTCACCAGTTCGGCGCGGCTGCGCAGTGTGTCCGACGGATACGGGATGACGCTCACCGGTACCAAAGGCGTCGTGCGCCTGCGCGCGGGTTACACGCCGCTGGTGCAACTGCGCAAACGCGACGGGGCCGTTGATGCGTGGGCGCGACTGCCCGAAGATCCCCTGCTCAAAGTCGCTGCAGGCGGCAATGTGATGGTGGAGGCCAATCGCCGTTTGGTGGAGGATTGGCTGCAGGCGATTGAGCAGGATCGCGAACCCGTCGCCAGCGCGTTCAATGCCATGAAGGCGATCGAGATGGTGATGGGTGTTTATCACGCAGGACTATCGGGGCGGCGTGTGGCGTTGCCGTTGGTCGATCGCGGGCATCCGCTGGCGGCGGCAAAATAGATTTTTGCCGAGGGCATTTGCTGCTACCACTCCACCCGCATCCCATTTATGAAACGACTCCTCCTCTCTCTGCTCGCTGTCTTTGCCGGCGCGCTCATTTCGGCCACCACTCCGGCGCAGGCCGCACCGTCGCTGGACGTTTACTGGATTGATTCGGAGGGCGGCGGTTCGACGCTCATCGTCACGCCCGCGGGCGAGAGTGTGCTGATTGATTCGGGCAATCCCGGCGGACGCGATGCCAAGCGCATCTACAAGGTCGCCACCGAGGTGGCGGGGTTGA
>SIAW01000079.1 GCA_009695465.1 Pedosphaera sp. | reverse complement strand
TGGGCATCGAGGTGAAATGCGCCACAGAAAAGAGTTGCGGCAACGAGCGTGACAATGTGTTTCATGTGTCTCCTTTTTTGGTTCCGTTGTTACTGCGGGTACACCGCATGCGGGTACATCGCAGGCCGCCATCCGTTTCTTACAACACCGCTCACAAAGTCGCGCCGCGCTTTTTCATGGCCAATGAAATTTCACCCGCTACTATCCCCCACCAACCCATACTGCCATGACACTGCCGATGCCTCTGCTCACGATGATTTCTGGTGCCATCCTCGTCGCCACAGGCCCGCTTGCCTATGTGCTGGCCGAGCACGCCACGGTAAGGATGGTCATCCCGTTTCTCTTCGGCGTGCTCTTGCTGGCCTGCGGCATCTTGTCCAAACAACATCCTGATCTGCGCAAAATGATCATGCACGTCGCGGTGTTATTGGGACCCATTGGCTGTGTCGGTGCCATCTGGTCGTTGAATCAGGCCGTGCTGCCTTCCTCATTGGAAAAATTGCCAGCCACCATCGCCGAAGTGAATACAATGATTTTCCAGGCAAGCTCGCAGGCGAAAGTCGAGGCCATCACCAAGACCATCATGGCCATCGTCTGCGGCCAGTACTTCGTGCTCTGCATCATCTCCTTCGTGCAAGCACGGGCAAATAGAGCGGCTGCTGAAGCTACGCCCGTGCAGCCGACCAAATAACGCTGGGCGCAGCCCCTTCAGGCGCGCGGATGAAACCGCTGATGCACCTCGCGCAATCGCCGGCCGGTGACGTGCGTGTACACCTCAGTCGTGCTGATGCTCGCGTGGCCCAGCATTTCCTGAATGACCCGCAAGTCCGCCCCGTGCTCCAGCAAGTGCGTGGCAAAACTGTGCCGCAACATGTGCGGCGTGACGTTGCGCGCGATGCCCGAACGCCCCACTCTTTTCTTGATGCGCAGCCACATCGTGGGATGCGCAAAGGCCGTGCCGCGCTGCGTGAGAAAGACCGTGCCGGGCGAACGCGGTGTGACCAACTGCGGACGCGCCACGTCGAGATATCGGCGTAGCACCGCCACCGCCGAGCGCCCCACCGGCACCACGCGTTCCTTGCCGCCCTTGCCCACAACGATGACAAACCCTTCGTCGAGATTGAGCTGTTCCAGCCGCAGCCCCCGCAGCTCCGCCAATCGCAATCCCGAGGCGTACGCCAATTCCAGAATGGCCGTGTCGCACAAGTCGCTGACCGTTTCCTGCGGCGCAGGTTTCAACAGCGCGGCCATCTCCGCGTTGGACAGCGCCTTGGGAAGACGCTTCCAGCGGCGGGGCAACGAGAGATGCTCGGCGATGTTGGCGGGCACGAGCTGTTCGCGCGCGGCAAATTTGTAAAATGCCCGGAGCGCGGCGATCTGCAGGTACACGCTTTCGGGACTCAGCGTGCCGCCTTTGGCTTTGGCCTGACCGGCGGGTGCGCGCTGGGATTCCTGCTGGAGAAATGCCGAGAGGTCTTTGCGCGTCACCTCCGCCCACGCGCGGCGTTGATGGTGCTGCGCCCACTGCACGAACTTGCCCAGCAACGCGGCGTAGGTCTTTTGGGTTTGCAGCGCCTGCCCCCTTTCGTGGCGGAGATGCTGCAGAAAATCTTCGACCAACTCATGCACGGCGCGCCCAGCAGAAACCAGCCGGTGCCCCGATGCAAGCCCGCGGCTCAGAGCTTCGCGCCGGTGAGGCGTTCGTACGCCTCCAGATATTTGGCCTGCGTCTTGGCGATGATCTCCGGCGGCAACGCGGGCGCAGGCGGGGTCTTGTCCCAATCCAGCGTCTCGAGATAGTCGCGCACGAATTGTTTGTCGTAACTGGGCTGGCCGCGTCCGGGCGCATATTGGTCGGCGGGCCAGAAGCGGGAGGAATCCGGCGTGAGCACCTCGTCAATGAGCACCAAGCCGCCAGCCATCTCGCCGAACTCAAACTTCGTATCGGCGATGATGATGCCGCGCTGACGGGCGTACTCGCGCGCGGCGGTGTAAATCTTCAGGCTCAAATCGCGCACCGCCGTGGCGGTCTGGATGCCCACGATCCCCACCGCTTGTTCGAAGGAGATGTTCTCGTCGTGCCCCGACTCAGCCTTGGTGGACGGTGTGAAAATCGGTTCGGGCAACTCCGCTGATTCCGTCAACCCCGCTGGCAGGCGAATGCCGCAGACGGTGCCGTGCTTCTGATATTCCTTCCAGCCGGAGCCGGAGAGGTAGCCGCGCACGATGCACTCGATGGCCAGCGGCTGCGCCTTCTTCACCACCATGCTGCGTCGGCCCAACTCCGCCGCGCGCGCCGCCAGCGGTGCGGGCAGGACGGCATCGGGCACGCGATGGTTGGGCACCAGTTGCGCAAAACGGTCGAACCAGAAATGCGAGATCTGCGTCAGCACCTCGCCCTTGCGCGGGATGCCGTTGGGCATCACGCAGTCGAAGGCGCTGATGCGATCACTCGCAACGAAGAGGAAGTGTTCGCCCAGATCAAAGATCTCGCGCACCTTGCCGCTCTTCACTTTTTTCAACCCGGGCAATTCCAAATGTAGCACAGCAGACTCAGACATGGCGCGCGGTATAGTGCACCTGCGGAAGCCGTGCAAGGCGCAATTGCTCGCGGCACCGCGCCTCGACATCCCCGGGCCGTTCGCGCTAACTTGGGCCGTGGCCAAATGGCTGCGGGCGCATGTGGGCTGAATTCATCTACTGCAATCTGCTTCGCCCCTGGCCGCTGCGCCCGCTGGCCAACTGGGCCATCCGCGCCCTGTTGCCACGCCAGATCCAGTTGGGCTTGGCCACCGTGGTGCTCAACCCGCGCGATCCGGTTGTCTCCGGCGCACTGCGGCTGCGTGTGTATGAGCGCGACGAAATCCAGTTCTTCCGCGAGACCTGCAAGCCGGGAATGACCGTGCTCGATGTCGGCGCCAATCTCGGCTGTTACACGGCACTGGCCATGCATCATGTCGGCGAGACAGGCCGTGTGATCGCGCTGGAGCCGGATCCGGAAAGTTTCGGCTATCTGCAACAGACCGTCGCCGCCAACACAACGACCGGCGCGCGCGTTGAATGTTTGAACACCGCCGCCGCCGCTGCGCCCGGCGATCTGCGCCTGTATCTCTCCACCGACAATCGCGGCGACAATCGCGTGTACGCCCCCGGCCTCAATTGGCCTTCCGTGGTAGTGCCTGCCGCGCCTGCTGATGATTTGTTGGAGGCGCGCGGCATCTTGCAAGTGGACCTCATCAAGATTGACGTGCAAGGAGCCGAGGGCGGCGTGCTGGCTGGACTGGTGCGCACGCTGGCGCGATCGCCGCGCATCGTGGTGCTCACTGAATTCTGGCCGCAGGGACTGCGCTTGGCCGGCACCACTCCCGAATCCATGCTGGCCGCACTGCGCGCTGCTGGACTGCATCTCCACGAACTGGCTGCGGGCGGAAAGTTGCAACCGCTGCGTGCGGACGCCGCGCTCATCGCCTCGTTGCCCGGCCGCAAATACACCAACCTCGTCGCCATGAAGAAATGAGTCCTGCATGAACCCGAAACCTGCCGCCAAACTGCTGCGCGAGCTGATCGCGTTGCCCAGTGTGAACCCCGCCTTCGCGTTGCCGAAAGATCCCCGCGCCGGCGAAGGTCGCGTGGCTGATTTCCTTGCCGATGCCGCGCATCGCGCCGGGCTGGATGTTTTCTGGCAGGAAGTGTCACCCGGCCGCCGTAATCTGCTGGCCGCACTCACGCCCGCAGGCGAGGTTAAACACCGCATCCTGCTGGCCCCGCACCTCGACACGGTGAATGGAGCGCCTCACCAATTCAAGCCGGTCCTCAAGAACGGCCGCCTGCACGGCCGCGGCGCGTGCGACACCAAAGGTTGTGTGGCCACCTACTTCGCCACGTTGACGGCGTTGGCCCAGCACGGTCCGCGCCCCGCCCACACCGAGATTATTTTTGCCGGCCTCGTTGATGAAGAGAACGGCCAGACCGGTTCGCGCGCGCTGGCGAAGAGTCCGGTGAAGGCTGATCTGGCCATCGTCGGTGAACCCACGCGTTGCCGCATCGTCACTGCGCACAAAGGCGATCTCTGGCTGCGATTGGAAACGCGCGGCCGCTCCGCGCATGGCGCGCGCCCGGAGTTGGGCCGCAATGCCGTCCATGCGATGGCCCGCGTGGTGCAGGCGTTGGAAGTGGATTACGCCGCGTCACTGCGCCGACGCCGCCATCCTTTGCTCGGCCATGCCACGGTGAATGTCGGCACCATCCGCGGCGGCGTGCAGGCGAACATCGTGCCCGATCATTGCGAGATCATCATTGATCGCCGCACGTTGCCGGACGAAACCCAAGCTGGCGTCCACCGCGAAATTAAAACGCTGCTGCGCAGGCACGGTCTCAAGGCGACCATCGCCGACACGAAGGACGCCCCCTGCCCCGCGTTGGAGACCGATCCCAGCCATCCGCTCGTGCGGCAGTTGCTGCGCGCCGCTGGGCAGTCGCGCCCGCTCGGTGTGGATTATTTTTGCGACGCCGCCATCCTCTCCACTGGGGGCACGCCCAGCATCGTCTTTGGTCCCGGCGACATCGCGCAGGCGCACACCGCCGATGAATGGATCGCGCTGAGCCAGCTCGATCGCGCCACGGCGATCCTCCGGCGTTTCCTGCTCTCGCTGCCATGAACGACGAGACCCGCGCCACGTTCTTTCGTCAGGGCGGCTGGGTGAGTTTCGCGACGTTCACCGGCGGCTTTGCGTGTTACCTCGTGCATCTCTTCGCGCAAAAAGCCGGCGCAGCGGAGTACGGCAATTTCACCACAGCCATCCGCCTGCTGGAAATGGCGGCGTTGCCCGCCGTGGGTTTGCAAACCGTGATCGCCCATCAAGCTGCATCCGCCCGCACGCCCGACGATGAAGCGCGGCTGACCGCCACCGTGGGTGCGCTGGCAAAATATATCGCCGGCGTTTGGCTCGTCCTCGCGCTGGCACTGTTCGTCGCACGGCAACCGCTGGGGCAAGCGTTGCAGATTTCTCATCCCGCAACCCTCGCCATGGCGTTTGCCACCGCACTCTGCGCGCTCTTGCTGCCACTGGCCGCAGGCACGCTGCAAGGCCGACAACAATTCGCGCCGTTTGGCGGGGTCGTGCTCAGCAACGGCCTGACGCGATTGCTGGTGGTGGCGGTGCTCTTCGAGTGGCTGCGCTGGCGCACGGCACCCGCAGGAATGTCCGCTGTGCTGCTGGGTTACGCAGCGGCCGTGGCCATCGCGTGGTGGACGGCGCGCTTCACCTTCACAACGAGCAATCAAACACGGACAGATTGGAAGCCGTGGCTGCGGCGCTTCGTGCCGCTCTCACTTGGTGCGGGTGCGGGCATTTTTCTCATGAGCGTGGACATGATTTTTGTGAAGCGCCATTTCGGTGAAATCCAAGCCGGGTTGTACGGTGCCGCCAGCACCTTCGGTCGCGTAGTGCCAATGTTGCTGGGGCCGATCATCGCAGTGATGTTCCCAAAGATTGTCCGCGCCGCAGCCACGGGCACGCGCACGCGCGCACTGGAGTGGACGCTCGCGGTGACGGCTATCGGCGGCGCGCTCATCGCAGGCGGGCTGACGTTGTGGCCGGAATTGCCGTTGCGTCTGGCGCGATTCAAGCCCGAGTACATGGAAATCGCACCGCTGATTCCCCAGCTCGCGTGGGCAATGGTGCCGCTCGTGCTCGGCGGCGTGCTGGTGAATTATCTGCTGGCCCGCGACGACCATCGCGTGGTGCCGTGGCTCCTCGTGCTCTGCGTGGGATACGCGTTCGCGCTGGAATATTTCTGCACGCACTGGGCTGCGACGCCGTCGCCGTTGGCCAGCCGCTTCACGCCGCTGGCGTGGACGCTCGGCGCGTTCAACTGCGCGTATCTTGCGGTGACACTGGGCTTCGCGCTTCGGCGACGTGCCGTGGATGCGGCGGCGGCGCGTGCAGTTTGAGATACAGCCACGTCTCCAGCGGCCGCAGCGGTGCCAGCCATTTGTACAATGGCGAATAGACCAGCCGCAGTCGCGCCACGGAAAGGAACATCACCAGACAAGATCGGCCGAGGCTGGCCGTGACTTTGGATCCCGCTTGATCTTCCCATTCCACCGGCACCTCGCGGATACGCGTGCCGACGCGATGCAGGGCGTAAAGTAGATTCACGTCGAACGCCAAGTCAGCGATGCGCAGTGACGTCATCACCTGTTCCAATGCGGCGCGCCGCACGACCTTCGCCGGGCATTGCGTGTCTTGGATGCTCATCCAGAAAAGCATCTGCACGATGGCGTGAAAACCGCGGCTGAGAAACCGGCGCAGGCGCGGCTGGCGGCGATGCAGCACCGAGCCGGGCAACCAACGCGAGCCGATGAGGCAGTCGGCCTCGCCTTCGGCGCAACGCCGCGCCAGTTCCAGAAACGCGGCGGGCGGTGTGGCGCCATCGGCATCCACATAACCGATGATGTCCGCGCCGCTGGCCAGCGCGTGCTGCAATCCTTCGATGAGCGCGCCGCCTTTGCCGATGGGCGCTGGGAAATCCAGCCACTCAATCTCCGGCCACGACGCAGCGGCTTGTTGCACCACCGCCAGCGTGTTGTCGCGACAGCCGTTGAGGACGACGGTGATGCGCACGTGCCCCGGCCACGCCGCGCGGCAGGCTTGCGCGTACCGCGCCAGCACCGGCCCGATGCGCGACTCCTCGTTGTACGCGGGAATGAGCAGTGCGAGACGGGGCGCGGCCATGCGGTGTTAGAGGAGGTTCACGGGATCAATGTCCACCGTCAACGTCACGTCGTCGGGCAGTTTCCACTTCGCGGCGAGTTCGGCCATGCGTGTGCTCAACCGCGACATCTGCCGCGCGCGCAGCATGAGTTGATAGCGATAAAAAGTTTCCGCCCGTGGCAACGGCGCTGGCGCAGGTCCCGCCAAGATCAGTTCGCCCGCGCCGATCAACCCCGCTTCCATCTCCTTCTTCACATGCTCGGCGGTGAAGGCCACCAACTCCTCGTTGCGCCCCTTGAGCGTGATCAACGCGGCACGCGTGACGGGCGGATACTTGAGCTGGTTGCGAAACTCCATCTCCGCTTCGTAGAACCCCGCGTAATCGTGGCGGCGCGCGAATTGGATGGCTGGATGGAACGGCGTGAAGGATTGCACGACCACTTCGCCCTCCACATCGCCACGGCCCGCGCGGCCCGCCACTTGCGTGAGCAGTTGGAAGGTGCGCTCGCCCGCGCGGAAGTCCGGCAGGTGCAACGCCAGATCGGCATGCACGATGCCCACAAGGGTCACGTTGGGAAAATGCAGTCCCTTGGCGATCATCTGCGTGCCGATGAGGATATCAATCTTGCCGCGCCGGAAATCGCCGAGGATGCGCCGGTAATCCTCCTTGCGCTTGAGCGTGTCCGAATCCATGCGCGTGACGGCCGCCTTGGGAAAAAGTTTGCGCAGCGTCTCCTCCACCTTCTCCGTGCCGACACCGGCAAAGCGGATGGTCGGACTGGCGCACGCGGTGTTCGGGCACACACGTGGTGCCGGCTCAGCGTGTCCACAAAGATGGCAACGCAACCGCTCCTCGCGCCGATGGTAAGTGAGCGACAGACTGCAATTGGGGCAGCCCGCCACGTGACCGCACTTCGGGCACTGCAACGAGGTGGCGTAGCCGCGGCGATTGAGGAACAAGATCACCTGCTCGCGCCGTTCCAATCGGTTCTGGATGGCCTCCTTCAGTCGCTGCGAAAAAATCGGGATGCCCTTGTCCTTGCGATTCTCCCCGCGCATGTCCACCACGCGCACGACGGGCATCTTTTTATCATCGGCCCGCACAGGCAGCTCCAGCAGCCCGTATTTGCCGCGTTGCGCATTGTAGTAACTCTCCAGCGACGGCGTCGCTGATCCCAGCACGACGACGGCCTTTTCCATCTGCCCGCGCATCACCGCCACATCGCGCGCGTGGTAGCGCGGCGATTCTTCCTGCTTGTAGGAATGCTCGTGCTCCTCGTCCACGATGATCAATCCCAGTGGTTCCACCGGCGCGAAGATGGCCGAGCGCGCGCCGATGACGATGCGCGCGCGCCCCTGCCGGATCTTGTGCCACTCGTCATGACGTTCGCCATCGGAGAGATGGCTGTGCAACACCGCCACCAACGTCTGCAACGGCCCGTGGCTGAAGCGAGCCTTGAAACGCTCCACCGTCTGCGGCGTCAGCGAAATCTCCGGCACCAGCACGATGGCGCCCTGCCTCTGCGCCAGCGCGTGCGCGATGGCCTGCAGATACACCTCCGTCTTGCCGCTGCCCGTGACGCCGTGCAGGAGAAAGGCTTTGCCTGAAGCCGTGTCCATCGCGGCGATGACGGCCGCCAACGCGCGGGCCTGATCGGTGTTTAACGGCAATTCCTGTGAAGGCAGGATCTGTTCGCGCGCGTACGGATCGCGTTCATCCACCACCGGGGCGATCTCCACCAAACCGCAGTCTTCCAACTTGCGCACCGTCGCCGCCGTGGCCCCTGTGAGTTGCAGCAGTTCCCGCAACGCGATCTGCTGCCGTTGCTGGACGACCAGAAAAATCTCCTCTTGCCGGCGCGTCAGCCGTGGCATTTCCGGCGTACCGGAAACGATGCGCACATGCAGGCGCTCGCGCCAGCCGGTCTGTTCGCGACGCACCACCTGCGGCAGGACGCTCTTGAGCGCCTGCTCCGGCGCGCAGCAGTAATATTCGCCCAACCATTTGGCCAGCGCCATCACCTTGGCCGTCACCAGCGAGGGCGTCCCGATGATTTTGAGGATGGGCTTGAGCTGACTGTGCGCCGAGTTCTCGATCAAACCCGTGATGCAGCCCATCACCTGCCGGTGGCCGAAGGGCACTTTGACACGGGTGCCCACCGCCGCGCACGCCGCCAATTCCGGCGGGATCAGGTAGTCAAACTCCTTGCGCAGGGCAATTTCCAATGTCACACGCGCTACCACGCGGCCAGCGTCTGGGTGTGCCGCAGCAGCGTCGAGCGCAAAACATTCACAGCGCACGCGCTCGACGCGACCGGCGCGGATGCCCTACGCTCGCATTGTGCCGCGAGTGTGGAAGTGGGTGTGCGTGCTGGGCGCCGTTGCGGTGCTGGACACGGCACTGCTGTTGTGGTGGCGTCATCATCAACTCGAAAAAAGTCAGGACCCCGCCATCCTCGCCGCCGCTGCCCGCTACGGCGTGGAGCCGGCGCTGATCAAGGCTGTGATTTGGCGCGAGAGCCGTTTCAATCCTTCCGCGCGCGGGGCCGCTGGTGAGATTGGCCTGATGCAAATACGCGAGGACGCGGCGCACGAGTGGGCCGACGCGGAGCAATTACGCGAGTTCCATCACGCCCATCTTGGCGATGCGACCAGCAACGCGCTGGCCGGCACGTGGTATTTGCGCAAGCTGCTCCTGCGTTATCCTTATGCAGACAATCCGCTGCCGTACGCGCTGGCCGATTACAACGCCGGCCGCTCACGCGTGCTGCGCTGGGCCAACGGCACAGCCGCGACCAACAGCACCGCGTTTTTGCAGCAGATGGATTTCCCCGGCACCCGACATTACATCCGTTCCATCTTGGAACGGCGCGATCACTACCGCAATCAATGGCCCGCCACCAACGCGCCCGCGCGTTGAACGTCAATCCGGCGCGAGCGACATCATCCGGCGCTCCAATTCCAGACGCAGTTGCTCGCGCTGTGCGTCGTCCGCGTCGCGCGGGACGGTCAACGCCGGCCCCACACGCACATCACAGCGGCTGAACGGCAGCGGAATCTGGAATTGATCCCAACTGTTGAGGCGATGTTTCCAATGGATGTGCGCCGAGATCGGCAAGATGGCGCGGCCGGTGATTTGCGCCAGCGAGATCGGCCCGGGCTGCACCACGTAACGCGGCCCGCGCGGGCCATCGGGCGTGATGGCTAAGTCATAACCGCGCTCCGCCCACGTCGTCAGTTCCAGCAACGCCTGCGCCCCGCGGCGACTGGACGAGCCACGCACCGCCTGCACGCCGGATAGCGCGAGCGCCCGTGACAGGATGGCGCCGTCTTTGCTCGCGCTGACCAGCGCCGCCATTTTGCGCTGCGGATGGCGTCGCAGAAAATATCGGTTAAACACCGTCACCGACAACGCCAGCCGATTGTGCCACAGGCAGAAGATGACCGGCGCAGGTTCTGCCGCCGCGTCCAAACCCGACTGGTCCTCCACGTGCAACCGCAGCGTGGCGCCGACGGCGCGGGAAACCATGCAGATTGCCGCTCCCGCCAACCGGCCACTCCAACGCAGAGGCTGCACCCCGTTCGTCGCGCGCGCGGGTGAATCTGTGGCGCCATCGGTCATGCGCTTTTTTGCAACGCGGCGCGCACCAGCCGATCCACCGTGGCCGCCGCCCCCAGCACCGCCACCGCCGCGCGCACGGCGTCCTGCGCATCTTTGGGTTTGTAACCCAACGCCTCCAACGCCAGCGCGGCGTCATGCGCAGTCTGTCCGGCGGCCGGCACCGACGTGCTGGCCGCAGCACCGGAACCCCCGCCCCACTCACCCAGTTTATCTTTCAATTCCACGACGATGCGTTCAGCCGTTTTTTTGCCAACACCGGAAATGCCCGAGAGCCGTTTCACATCGCCACTGGACACGGCGTCGTAAAAGGTCGCCACGGAAATGCCGCTGAGAATGCTCAACGCACTCTTGGGACCAATGCCGGTGATTGTGCGGATGAGCAGACGAAACAGCGTGCGCTCCCCGGCGGTGGCAAAACCAAAAAGCACATGGGCATCCTCGCGCACGGAAAGATGCGTGAGCAGTCGAACCTCCTGCCCGACCGGCGGCAGGCGCTCGAAGGACGACAGGGGAATCAGCACTTCGTAGCCCACGCCGTGGACATCCAGCACGACTTGTGTCGGCAGTGCCTCGACGATTTTGCCCTGTAAGAAACCAATCATGCCGCGCTGTTATATTTTCTTGGGCGGGTTGATGGCAAAGCCATTCTGCTCCTGCGCCCAAGCCAGCGTCAGCGCCAACGCGTCGGCGGCGTCGGGCGCGGGCATCTCCGGCATGTTCAAGAGGCGCTGCACCATCTTGGCCACGGCCAGTTTTTGCGCGTGCCCATAGCCCACCACCGCCTGCTTCACGCGACGCGGCGCCATCTCGTACACGTCCAATCCCGCCTCGCCCAGCACCGCCAGCGCTGCGCCGCGCGCCTCGCCCATGATGAGCGCGGTCTTGAAATTCTGCGCGAAAAATAATCCCTCCACCACGGCCACCGCGGGCCGGCAACGTTCGATGACTTGCCGCAATGTGACCGCGATATGCGCCAGACACCGCGTGCGTTCCCAGTCGGCCGCGCACTCGATTGTCCCCTGCGCGAGCACCGTTGTCTGCGCGCCCTTGATATGAATCACGCCATAGCCGGTGCCGCGCAGCGAGGGGTCCACGCCCAGCACAACGTGTTCTGCGCGCACTGCCACGGAGGGCGTCTGCACGGCCGCCGGACTGGCCTTGCGTCGCGCGAGGCGTTTCTGCAACTGGGAAAATTGGCTCGAAGAAATCCCCACGCGCCCATCGTTGGTTCGCGAAACAGGTTGGCAAGCCTATTCGGGCTTGGCGGGCGTCGGCGCGCTCCACACCGAGTGCCCCACCGCATTGAGGCGGATGCGGAAGAGCGCCCACGGTTTGCGCCCGTCCGCTTGCGGCGCCGCCTGCGCGGTGATGTAGAGGACGCACGCATCGTTGCCCACGCCAAATGCGCAGTTGGTCGGCGATCCGGGCGTGGGCACGAATGCCAGATGCTTGCCAGCAGATGAAAACACGTAGATGCCCGCCTCTTTACCCGTGCCGGCGGTGGCGAAGATGTTGCCCTTGTTATCCAGTGTCATGCCATCAATGCCGCGCCGGTCCGTTCCAAAATCATGCACCACTTCTTTGCCCACCAGCGCCGCGTCCGCGCCCACGGTGAACTTCACAAGGTGCCGATTGCCTTTGGGATTATTGTCCGCCACGAAAACTGTTTTGCCATCGGTGCTGACCAGAATGCCGTTGGGCTTCTGCACTTCTTTGGTCGCCAATCCCACCACGCCGTTGGGGCGCACGAAAAAGACACCTTCAAAATCCAGCTCGCGCGGCTCGTCGCCTGCGTAGCGCGGGTCGGTGAAATACACCAGCCCGTTGGGAGCCAGCGCCAAGTCATTGGGCGAATTGAAACGTTTGCCTTCCCAACGATCGGCCAAGGTGCGCGCGACATTGCGTTCGATGATTGTGATGCGCCGCCCGCCGCCGCTGGCGCCTTCGCAAGCAATCAGCCGACCTTTGGCATCAAACTCCAGCCCGTTGGCCTTGCCGCTGGGTTCGCGGAATATGAGCGTCGTGTTGTTGCTGGGCACGAAACGCATGATGCGATTGCCGATGTCCGTAAAATAGATGTCGCCATTGGCCGCCGCCGTCGGCCCTTCCGTGAACTCACCCGCAGCCCAGACCATCTCGAGCTTGGCGTCTGCCGGCACAATCTTGTCCTGCGCGGTGGGCTTGAAATCTGCCGCAGTCACTGCGACGGCGAACGCGAAGTGGACAGCGAGCGAGAGTGAGAGGGGCGTGCGCATGCGACATCAATGGCAAAGCGCGCGCATGCGTCAACGCAATTTCCAGCGACGCGCGTCAGCCCTTGGAGGGTGGACAAACGCGCGGCGCGCACTCATCATCTGCCCATCCACGCGCTGGCTCCATCGCTCATGAGTGCCCTTGACTGCGTCCCGTCGCGTCGCCGAAGCGTGGAAGCAACCGTGAGTTCGCCCCATCTGAATCGGTTGGAGATGCCTCAATGAAATCCATGCTCAACTTCAACGCCACCGTTCTCCTCGTTGCAATTGCCATTCCGTTGGCCAGTCTGCGCGCCGCGCCGCCGCCCAAGGCACCCGATGTTCCCGCCGGACTCCCGCCGCAAATCGAACTGCTCCAGCCGGGCGTGAAGCTCACCCTGCTCGCCGAGCATCCTGCGCTGGTCACGCCGACGGGCATTGACGTGGATGCGCAAGGCCGCATCTGGGTGATTTCCTGCCACACGCACTTCCGCCCGCAAGGCTACGTGGGGCCGGCGCACGATGAGGTGCTGGTCTTCGACCGCGAGGGAAAGAACCGCCGCGTGTTCTACAACAAAACGGACGCGACGATGAACTTGAAGGTCGGTCGTGACGGCTGGATTTATCTCGCCGAGCGCAGCCGCATCCTGCGCGTGAAGGACACCAACAACGACGGCGTTGCAGACGTGGCGGAGAACGTCGCGGTGCTCGACACCGTGGCGGACTATCCGCACAACGGCTTGGCCGGCATGGCGTGGCTGCCTGATGGCGACCTGATGTTTTCGCACGGCGAGAATTTCGGGAAGGACTGGACGCTCACGGGCCGCG
>SIAW01000078.1 GCA_009695465.1 Pedosphaera sp. | reverse complement strand
ACTCCCAGCACGGTGAAAATCAGGCCCACGCAAAATATCGCGGCGATGGCGTAGGGACTGCGCCGGTCAATCTGGCGGCTGATCTGTTCGCGCTGCGGCAGCAGATTGAATTCCGTCATGCCCACCGTCACGTTGCGCAAGCCCAGTCCCACCAGTTCACCCATGCTGTGCGCCACGGCGGCCAGCTTTTCGCCATCGAGCTTGTCGTCAACTTTGACGTTCCGGAAGGGATTGAAGAACTCAACAGGCAATTGCAGTTTGTCTTGGATGAAATCCGCGGTGTACGACAGCGCGCCGCCGCCACCTGCCAAGTACACTCGCTTAGGCGCAGGCCCGGCCTGTTGCGCACGGTAAAACTGGATGGTCTGCGCCACCTGTTGATGCAGCCGGGTCATCACGTTGCGCGCCACTTTGGAGACGATGGCCTGATAGGGATCCTGCGATTCCTCGAAAGACCCGCCCAGATGCACGTAGCCGTTCTCCACCTTGAATTGCTCGGCTTGCTCCAGCGAAATCCCCGCCTCCTGCGCGAATCCTTCGGTGATGCTATGCGCGCCGATGTTGATGGTGCGCGCGTAAAACGTGGTGCCGCGGATGAACAGCACATTGGTGGAGCGCGCGCCGATGCTCAACAGCAACGAGCATTCCTCCATCTCGCCGTAGTTATGCATGAAGGCGTTGCGCAACGCCGTGATCGAGCCGTCAATAATCTGCAGCCGCAGTTTATGTTGCCGACAAACGTCCGTGGCGGCCTCCACCACTTCCGTTTTCAGCGCCATCAACAACACATCTAACTCGCCGGACTCGGCTGTGCCCAAAATCTGATAATCCCAGCGCACTTCATCCAGCGGGAAAGGCACGTTCTCCTGCGCCTCGTATCGAATGATTTGGCCGACCTTCGTGCCTTCCACTGGCGGCGTGCGCAGGGGCTTGGTAAAAACCTGATGACTGGGCAGACAGAGATTGACCTCCACACCGCGCCCGCGGATTTTGTGCTCCGCCAGCACCTTCCCGATGGCGGCGCTGACGGCAGCCTTGGACTCCGGCCCGTCTTCGGTCTTGGGCAACGGCTCGATGGCATAGCGGCACAACTGCAGCGTGCCGTCGGTCTGCACCGCAAACTCAGCCAGCTTCAGAGTTCCTGCGCCGACATCAATGCAAATCAAGGGTTTCATGCCCCGCTGCCGACTTTACCTTGATAATTGGACGGACTGAAACAAAAAACCCAGCACCCCTGCCGCTGCCCCTTTCAAAAAACCTTGCTTGGTAAATGTGGAGGGTCTGGGTCACGCCTTGCTGTCAACCTACGCGCGCCCGCCTGTTTGGCAACTGCGCCCTCTTAAATATGTCCAAACGCAGGCTCATCCATGTCATCCACGGCGCAGACGTTTGGTCAGTAGCCCGAAGATTTCACGCACCGAATCCACACCGCCCACCCACGCCGCTGTTCCATAAACAAGTACCGCTGCGGTCATCGGCACAAACACCGCGCCAATCTGCCCGCGTGTCGTCGCGTGTCCAAAAGCCGTTTCCCACGCGCGACTGGTCATCCAACCCGCCAACGCCGCCAGCGCACTGGCCAGTGCCAACATCGCCAACAAGCGCGGCAATCCCGTCCAGTCCAGTCCCCCCAATCGTCGCCGCAACATCCACACCAGCACACCCATGTTGAGCAGGGCGCTGATTGTGTTGGCCAAACCAAACACGCCTTGCCGCTGTTCTTCTGGAAATAAAAAGACCAAGCCCAGCGCCAGTGCCAAGTTGACCGCCAGACACGCCACGCTGGCGCGCATGGGCGAGCGCGTGTCGCCCAGCGCAAAAAATGCCCGCGCAAAAATGTTCACCAACGAAAAGGCCACCAACCCCGGCGCGAGACACACCAACGCGAAGGCCGCGCGGGTGGTCGCCTCCGCGCCAAACTTCCCGCCCTCGAAAAGCAGCCGCACCATCGGCTCGGCCAGCACGACCAACAGCACGGTCATCAGCAGGTTGATGCAGAGTAGATGCCCCACTGCCTGTCGCAGCGTGCCCTTGAAATCGTCCATCTTCTTTTCCGCAGCCAGTCCCGACAGCGTTGGCAGCAGGAACGTGGCGAGCGACACGCCAAATAATCCCTGCGGTAATTCCATCAATCGCACGGCGTAGCTGAACGACGCTACCACATGGTCGCCCACCCAAAAACCCAGCCCCTGCGTGGCGAGCACGTTGATCTGAAAAGCGGCAACGCCGATCGTGGCGGGAATCATCTGCTGCACCACGCGCCGCACAGTTTCGTTGCGCCACGGTGTGACCCACGCAAAACGAAATCCTTCGCCGCGCAGTGTCGGCAGTTGAAAGAGCACTTGCGCCACGCCCGCCACCAGCACGCCTGCCGCCAGCGCAAAGATTTGCGTCTCCAACGTCGCGCCCCAACGCGGCGCGACGCCCAGTACCGCGCCGATCATCACCACGTTCAAGATCACCGCGCCCAGTGCCGGCACAAAAAAATGGCCGCGCGCGTTGAGCATGCCCATCCCCGCCGCCGCCACACAGATGAAGCCCATGTACGGGAACATCCAGCGCAGCAACTCCAGCATGAGCCGCGTGTTGGTGGAGAGATCGCCCCACGCCAGCACGAGCGATAGGCCCAGCAACACGAGGCCCGTCACCACCGCCGCTGCCACAACGAGCGCGGAGATCACCGCGTTGGCCGCGTGCCACATCTGGGCTTCGCCGTCCGTCTTTTCGCGTTCCTTAAAAATAGGGATGAACGCCGCCGTGAGCGCGCCTTCGCCGAGCAGTCGCCGGAAAAGATTGGGCACCGTGAACGCCAGCATGAACGCGCCGGCCACCGGCCCGTCACCCATGAAACGCGCGTAGGCCATCTCGCGCACCATGCCGAGCACGCGGCTGAGCAACGTGGCCGCCGCCATCGCCCCGGAGGATTTAAGCATCTGCGACATGGCTCAGTCGGCGCGGCGGCGGTAGTGCAGAATCTTGAAGTCGGGCGTGTCGCGCACTTCCGTCACCAAATCAAACTGTGCCTCGAACGCCGGGAAGAACGCGTCCCCCGCCACTTCACGTTTTACGACTGTGAGAAAAAGCTCCGCGCAGAGCGGCAGTGCCTGCTGATAAATCTCCGCGCCGCCGCAGATAAACACCTCGCGCCCGAGCGCAAGCGGCGCCACCTCGTCCAAGCCCGCCACCGTGCGCACGCCCGGCTGACTCCAGCCCGAGCGCGAGAGCACGATCGTCTCGCGTCCCGGCAGCGGCCGTCCGATGGATTCAAACGTCTTGCGCCCCATCACCAGCACGTGGCCCATCGTCGTTTGTTTGAACCACTGGAAATCCTCCGGCAAGCGCCACGGGATTTGGTTCCCCGCACCAATCACGCGGTTGAGCGACATCGCCGCGATGGCCTTGAAACGATTCATGCGCTCACACCGCGATGGGCGCCTTGATGCCCGGATGCGGGTCGTAGCCTTCGAGCGTGAAGTCCTCGAATTGAAAGTCGTGGATGTTCTTCACCGCAGGATTGAGCGTCATCGTCGGCAACGCGCGCGGCTCGCGGCTGAGTTGCAGCTTCGCCTGCTCGATATGATTCGAGTAGAGATGCAGATCGCCGAAGGTGTGGACGAAGTCGCCGGGCTTGAGTCCCGTGACCTGCGCGACCATCAGCGTGAGCAGGGCGTAGCTGGCGATGTTGAACGGCACACCCAGAAAAAGATCCGCGCTGCGCTGATAAAGTTGGCAGGAGAGTTCGCCGTCCTGCACGAAGAACTGGAACATCGTGTGGCACGGCGGCAACGCCATCTGCTCGATCTCGCCGACGTTCCACGCGCTGACGATGAGCCGCCGTGAGTCGGGCGTCGTTTTAATCTGCTCGATGACACGGTCAATCTGATTCACCGAACGACCGTCGGCCGTGCGCCAGTCGCACCACTGCGCGCCGTACACGCGACCGAGGTTGCCGTCTTTGTCCGCCCACTCGTTCCAGATCGTCACACCGCGTTCCTGCAACCAGCGCACGTTGGTTTCCCCGCGCAGAAACCAGAGCAGCTCGTACAGGATGGATTTGAGGTGGACCTTTTTTGTGGTGAGCAGCGGAAAGGAATCGCGCAGCGGAAAGCGCGCCTGCGCCCCGAAGACGGAGTGCGTGCCTGTGCCGGTGCGATCCGCTTTGAACCGCCCCTCCTTCAACACCCGCTGCAGTAATTCCTGATATTGAATCATGCCCCGCCACACGCACACATCGTGCGCTCCAGTTGCTGGCCGACCTTGCGCCAAGGCCGTGCGGGCGTCAAACGCGGTCGCCTGTAGCGGCCGCAAAGTTGTTCACGCTGACGCGCGCGCCAGACGATCGGCGATGGCTCTCCACTCCGCGCCGTCAGGCAACGCCTCCGCCACGATCAGCTCCGCGCCTTCCTCATCGCACCGATGCAGCACTGCGTAGATCGCCCGCGCGTACGCCTCCGCATCGTGCGGAATCACGCTCACGCCGCCCAAGCGCGTGCCCGAAGGAATGTGCGTGTGCGCGATGACATGCGTGCGATCGGCCGGCGCGCGATACGCGGCAATCTGCCGTTCCAAATCCTCCGCGTCCGTCCATGAGCAAACCACCAGTCGCGCGGTCGGCGCGTAATGTCGCGGCAACTGGCCCGGACTGCGCAGCCGTGATGCCTCGGCCGATTCCAAATCGTGCGCTTCTTTTGATGAGGGCAACAGCAACGTCGCGCCCAGCGCCGCCGCGAGCGATTCGGCGTGGATCATCCCCGGACGCAGCACGCGCGCGCCCGCGCCGCTGACATCCACCACCGTGCTCTCGATCCCCACCTGCGCTTGCCCGCCATCCACGATCAGCCCGATCCGGCCTCCGAGTTGCCGCCGGACATGCTCTGCGTTTGTCGGCGAAATCTGGTTGGACAAATTCGCGCTCGGTGCCGCCAGCGGAAATCCGCACGCGCGGATCACCGCTTGCATGAACGGATGGCTCGGCCAACGCACGCCCACTGTGGAGCCGTCGGCGGTGACGATGTCGGGAATGACCGTCGCGCGCGCCAACACCAATGTGAGCGGCCCCGGCCAGAACGCTTTTGCCAACTGCGCCGCTGCCGCCGGCCATTGACTCACACAACGCCGCGCCATTTCCAAATCGGAAACGTGAACGATGATCGGGTTGTGCGCGGGGCGACCTTTGACCTCGTAAATGCGCGCCACCGCGGCGGCGTCCAGCGCGTTGGCCGCCAGTCCGTACACCGTTTCGGTGGGCAGCGCCACCAGCTCGCCCGCGCGCAGGCGCTCGGCCGCGCGCACCACCGCCGCGTCGAACAACGCCGGCGTGTGCGTCGGCAACACCGGTGCTGTCGCGTCCGCGCTCACGGCCGCAAGGCTACTCCGCGCCCCAACCACATTGCACGTCGCGATATCGCATATCGCACTTTGCACTTTGCACTTTCCCGCCTGCACCTATCCTGCGCCTGTGCTCGCGCAACTCACCCAGCAACTTGGCCAGCGCGCGGATTTGAATGACGCGCAGACGCAGGACGCCATCGCGCAACTCATCGCCGAAAATATCGCGCCCGAGGCCAAGGCTGATTTCCTCACCGCACTCGCGCGCAAAGGCGAGACCGCCGCTGAGATCGCCGCCTTTGCCCGCGCCCTGCGCGAACGCGCTGTGCCCGTGCCGTTGGATGCCGCCACGCGCGCCGGGGAAATCCTCGATGTCTGCGGCACCGGCGGCGACCAGCTCAACACGTTTAACATCTCCACCACCGTGGCGCTGGTCTGCGCCGCCGCGGGTGTCATCGTGGCCAAGCACGGCAACCGCGCCATCACCAGCCGCAGCGGCAGCGCCGACGTGCTTGAAGCGCTGGGCATCCCCGTGGAACTGTCGCCGGAGGCCGCCGCACACGCGATGGGCGAGCACGGCTTCGCATTCCTTTTCGCCCCGCGTTATCATCCGGCCTTCCGCCACATCGCGCCCGCGCGCAAGCTCTGCGCCGAGCGCGGACAGAAAACCATTTTCAATTTCCTTGGCCCGTTGCTGAATCCCGCGCGTCCCACGGCGCAGCTCATCGGCGTGCCACGTCCGGAATTGTGCGGGCCGATGGCCGGGGTTTTGCAAACGCTGGGCATCCGGCGCGGCATGGTCGTCTGCGGCGCTGTCCCCGCGACGCCAAACCAAGCGGCGGCGGCATTGGATGAATTCTCCACGCTCGGCCCCACTACCCTCGCCGAGTTTTATCAAGACCACGCGATGGCGGTTTCCACATTTGCGCCGGAACACTTGCCGCTCCAACCGGCGGCGCTGTCTGACTTGGCCGGTGGCAATGCGCAGGCCAATGCAGAGATCACGCGCCGCATTCTGCGCGGTGATGAGCGCGGGCCAAAACGCGACGCCGTGTTGCTCAATGCGGGTGCCGCGCTCTTCGTGGCCAGTCGCGTGAAGTCGATCGCCGCAGGTTGGGAACTGGCCGCCGCCACAATTGATGATGGCCGCGCCGCCGCCAAACTTGCGGCATTGGCAACCACATGAACCCCGCACCGACACACGATGCGGAGGCCCCAACGTTGACCCGCTCGATGGCGATGCGTTGTCTGTGGGTGAACCTGCTGGTGCTGCCGGGCGCGGGATCGCTCAAGGCTGGCCGGCGCGTGGGCTGGCTGCAACTGCTGATGTTGGTGGCGGGACTGATGATGTTCGCGCCACTGGCACTGCATGCGCTCGACAAGGTGTTAGACGCCTACCGCGGTGTCGCGCAGTTGAACGAGTCCACCACGCCCGCCGATGAAACCGGGATGGACTGGCAACAGGCGCGCGCGCAGATCACCGGCATCCTCGATCAATGGGGCGGCATGGCGATGGGCGGCATGGCGATGGTGATGGCCGCGTGGGGCTGGGCGCTGATTACGAGCGTGAGTCTGATAATCGAGGCCGCGAAGGCGGAACCGCCGCGCTAGATTTCTCAGGCGCGGTGCGTGCGGGATTCGCGGAATTGATGGAGCACCTGCTGCGCGACATCGCGTCCGGTCCGATGTTCGCTGCTGATGATGATGTCGGCCTGACGGTAATGCGGCTCGCGGATAGTCAGCAGCGCGCGGATCTTCGCCAGGGGATCGGCATCGTGCAACAGCGGCCGATGGGCTTGATGCTGTGTGCGGCGCAAAATGGTTTCGGGTCCGGCCCACAAACAAACCACCAACGCATGCGCGCGCAGGCTGTCCAGATTGCCCGGCGTCACGACCAGTCCGCCGCCGGTGGCGATGACCAGCCGCTCGCGTGTGGCCAGCGACTGCACGGCGATGGTCTCCATCCGTCGGAACGTGTCCTCGCCGGACTGCGCAAAAATGTCGGCGATGGACTCGCCGGTAACCGCTTCGACCAGTGCGTCGGTGTCCACAAATTCAAAACCCAGATCGGTGGCAACGAACCTGCCCACGGTGGATTTGCCCGTGCCCATGAAACCCACCAAGGCTAAATTGCGGATACGGCGCGCTTCGCTCACACGCTACGCATACTGCATCGGCGCGCGGGTGGCACGCCGTTTTTGGTGCGCTGAATTTGCTTGAGAGAGGCGGCGGCGCGCTCCCATCATTGCCGCGTGCCGACACCTTCCAAACAGGGCGAGCAGATTTTCAAGGGCATCGCCGCTTCGCCGGGGGTGGTGCAGGGAAAAGTCTTGGTGCTGGATAGTGATCATATCGAAGCGCCGCAACGCCGGTTGGTGCCGGAGAAAAAAGTCGCTGCCGAAATCGATCGGCTGAAAGCGGCGCTCGTGCGTACGCGCGAGCAAATCCGCGATGTGCAGGCGCGAGTGCGCCAACGGTTGGGCGCTTCGGATGCGGAGATTTTTGAGGCGCACGCGCTGGTGCTGGAAGATCAGGTGCTCATTGACCAAGTCACGCGGTTCATCCGCGAAGAGCGCGTCAATGCGGAGTTTGCGTTTCACCAAGTCACCGCCCAGTACACGCAGGCGCTGGATGAGGTGCAGGACGAGTACCTGCGCGAGCGGGCGTCGGATTTGCGCGACCTGTCCGGGCGCGTCCTGCAAAATCTCACGGGCAAGGAGGCACATCATGATCTGCGCCGCCTGTCGGAGCCGTGCATCATTCTGGCGCATGATTTGACACCTTCGACCACGGCGCAGTTGGACCGCGAAAACACGCTGGGCTTCGCCACCGATGTCGGCGGCAAGACGTCGCACACGGCCATCCTCGCCGGCTCGATGGGCATTCCGGCGGTGGTGGGCCTCAAGGACGCCGTGCGCGCGATGGCCTCGGGCGACTTCGTGTTGCTGGATGGTTTTAATGGGCTGATCATCGTCAACCCGACTGATCAAACGCTCTTTGAGTACGGGCAGTTGGAGCGGCGCAAGATTGATTTGCACGCGAAGCTGGCGGAGATACGGACCAGTCCGGCGATCACGCTGGATGGACAGCGCGTCATGCTTTCGGCCAACGTGGAGCAGATCAGTGACACGGCCGCGGTGCTGGATTGTGGGGCGGAGGGCGTGGGATTGTTCCGCACGGAATTTCTTTTCCTGGAGCGCGACACCCTGCCCACCGAGGAGGAGCAATATATCTCGTACCATCGCGTGGCTTCGGCGCTGCATCCGCACACGGTGATCTTCCGCACGCTCGACATCGGCGGCGACAAGCTCGCGGGCATGTGGCAGGGCGCGCCGGAAAGCAATCCGTTCTTGGGCTTTCGCGCGATCCGACTGTGCCTGCAGGAGACGGGCATTTTTTGCACGCAACTGCGGGCGCTGCTGCGCGCCAGTGCCGGCGGCAATGTGCGGGTGATGTACCCGATGATCTCCAGCGTGGATGAGTTCGACGAGGCCAATCGCCTGTTGGAAGAGTGCAAAGCGCAACTGCGCCAAGCGCGCGTGCCTTTCGATGAGAAACTCGAAGTGGGCGCGATGATCGAGATTCCCTCGGCGGCGCTGGTGGCCGATGCGCTGGCGCGGCGCGCGCGGTTTTTCAGCATCGGCACCAATGACCTCATCCAATACACGCTGGCGGTGGATCGGTTGAACGAGAAGATCGCGCACCTGTACAACCCCACGCACCCGGCGTTGCTGCGGCTGATCCAGATGACGGTGGAGGCGGGCAAACGGCAGGGCATCTGGACGGGGGTGTGTGGCGAGATGGCGGGAGACCCCGCGTTGGTGCCGCTGCTGTTGGGACTGGGCGTGGATGAGTTGAGTGTCTCGCCGCCGATGGTGCCGACCATTAAACACCTCATCCGCCGCCTGAAATTGAGCGAGGCACGGGAGATGGCGCAGGCGGCGTTGCAGTCGGAGTCCAGCGTGGACATCCTCGCGCGTTCCCGCGCGCTGGTGCAGCGCGTGGCGCCGGGCCTCTTTGAATCCCAGCCTGTCAAATTGTGAAACTCATCCTGCTGGCCGCGGGCTACGCCACGCGCCTTTATCCGCTCACGCAGACGACGCCCAAGCCGCTGCTGCCCGTCGGGGGGCGGCCCATGTTGGAGCGGGTGCTCGACGCGGCGCCGCTGGCGGAGATCTCCCACGCTTACGTGGTCACCAACGCGGGCTTTGCGCCGCAGTTTGAGGCGTGGGCGGCGGGCGCGCGATGCCCGGTGCCGCTCACGATTGCCAACGACGGGACGACGAGCAACGAGAACCGGCTGGGAGCCATCGGCGATCTGCAGTGGGTGTTGAACCAACACCACGTGGACGACGACGTGCTGGTGGTGGCGGGCGATAATCTTTTCACGGAATCGTTTGGCGGATTCGCGGCGTTCGCGCGCGCGCGGCAGGCGCCGTGTTTGGGCGTGTACGATGTGGGCAGTCTGGAGGCCGCCAGCCAGTACGGCGTGGTGGCGGTGGACGCGGCTGGTCGGCTCACCAGTTTTGAGGAGAAACCCGCGCAGCCGCGCAGCACGCTCATCGGCATCGCCCTCTATTATTATCCGCACGCGGTGCTGCCGCAGATCCACCGTTATCTGGCGGAGGGCAATAATCCCGATCAGCCCGGCCGGCTCATCCAATGGCTCTATCCGCAAATGCCGGTGCACACGTGGCAGGTGCGCGGACGCTGGCTGGACATCGGCTCGCACGAGACGCTGGCGCAGGCGCAGGCGCTCTTCGCCGCCGCGACTTAAATTCCAGCCTTGATGGCGAAGTAGAGGGTGACGAGCACCAGCACCAGCAGCAGGCCCAGCACGATCATCACGATGACGAACTCGCGGGAGAAGTTGGGCTTGGCGGCGGCGGTGGGCTCATCCAATCCCACCGTGGGCCGCACGCGGACGACGATTTCGTTGCCCACTTCCGGATCGATGGCGCGCGCGATTTCCCAAATGGTGCGGGGCCGTTCGGCGGGATTCTTGCGCAGGCACGCCATGATGATGGCGGCGACGGGGGGCGGGATGGGATTGCTGATGCCCTGCTCTTTCAAGCAGGCTTGGATGGGCTGCGGCGGGACGTGGCGCACTTGATGGGCGATGTCGCCGCTGAAAAACGGGGCGCGGCCGGCAAGCAGTTCGTAGAGCGTCGCGCCCAGCGCGTAAATGTCATCGGCCGGCGCGGGCGGATCGCCGTTCATCTGTTGCGGGCTCATGAAGGTGACGGTGCCGCGGGTGTCGCGCAGTCCGAACACGTGGGTGTAGGCGTCGTTGACGGCGGCGGAGATGCCGAAGTCGGCCAGCTTCACGTGGCCGTGCCGATCCACCATGATGTTGGCGGGCTTCAGATCACGGTGGACCATCCCTTCGCTGTGCGCGTGATCCAACGCGTGGCAGAGTTGCAGGGTCAACGGCCGCACGTACGCCCACGGCAGGAATTGCCGCTCCTCCTCCACGCGCAGGGTGTGCAGGCTGGCGCCGTCCACATACTCCATGATCATGAAGGGCAATTCGGCGGATGCCTCGTACAGGTCGTAGAGTTGCACGATGTTCTTGTGCCCGAGCCGCCGACTGCGCAGGGCTTCCTTGCGCAAGTCGGAGATCATTCGCGCATCCTGACACGCCTCTGGCATGAGAAACTTGAGCGCGACGGATTCGTTCAAGCGATCATCCCGCGCCAGCCAGACCATGCACTTGCCGCCTTGCCCGAGCATCCAGAGCAGGGTGTACCGACCGTTGCCCACCACGTGATTGGGTTCGGGCAACGGCGGCCTCGCCTCAGCGGACGGGGCGGAGGCCGGGCGGGGTTGCATTTCGGGTGTCACTGCGTCTGTTGTATTTCATGATTGATTTTTTGCCAGTTTTTTTGCGTTCATATACGCCCGCGTGCCGCCACACCTCGGTGTTTGGCGGATGCGAGACCGATGCAGATCAGTTACAAGTTCAAGAGCAAATGGACTGTCCGGCAAATCGCCGGCAATCAAGCGTTCATCGGCCGCCCCAATGCCCAGCAGAAGGTGGATGTTGATCTTACTCCGGACACGACAGTGTCCCGAGTACACGCCCGTATCTGGCTGGCGGTCGGCAGTTGCTGGCTGGAGGATTTGAAGAGTCGCTTTGGCACGCAGGTCAATGGGCAGAAAGTGACTGGGGCCATTCGGGTTCAGATTGGCGATTCCATCCAGATTGGCGAAACCACCCTGAGGATTGATAGTCTGCCAGACGAAGCCTCGGCGGCAAAGTAGCGAACCACACGGTTTTTGGCAGTTACTTGCGAGTTTCGCAACGCGGATGCCCAGTCGGGCAGGGCACAGTCTTCCTCCTCAATCGCTTCAATACGCTCGCAGCTAGTGGGTTAGTTAGAATGCAGCCTGCAATCCCTCGTAATCCGGCCATTTCTGCCATCATCGGCATGGTCGGCCATGTGGAACGCCAGCCTATTAGTGGCGTTTTATCGCAGCATTTTCCAACTTAAGCCTAGTTTTAGGCCGGCTTGAGTCGCTGGCATGGTCTCTGCTCTGTGGCATTGTAATTGTGCCGTTATGATCACGATCAAGAAAACTAGAACCGACCGAGTGGCCCATGTTGCAGGGCGAGGGGAAGTGCATCTGCCAACTCAAGCTGAGGTGGATCTGCATTTCCCGGCTGGCTTGCTGGGCTTTGAAAAGAACAAGTTCTTCCGGCTCTTGAGCGACCCGGATTTGGAACCCTACAAGTGGATGAAAGGCCGCGATGCGGAGCAATCCTTTCTGGTCATCCCGCCGAGTTACGCGGTGGAAAACTATTCCATCGAGATTTCCGACGAGGACCAGCAGTTGCTGAGCTTGAGTTCGCAGGACGACGTGGTCGTGCTGAACATCGCCACGTGGCATCCGGACGAGACGGTGACGATCAATCTCAAAGGCCCCGTCATTTTCAACAAGCACACCGGCATGGCGCGCCAGGTGATCCCGCTCAATGCGCCGTCGTTGTCATTGGCCTATCCGATGGCCAACTGAGGCATGTCCCCAATAGTTAACATATTTATTTACGATGCTAGTTCTCTCACGAAAACCAAACGAGAGCATCATCATCGACGGTCGCATCCATATACGCGTGTTGCGTGTGGACAGCGGCGATGCGGTGAGGATCGGCGTGGAAGCCCCGCTGGAAATCCGTGTGATGCGCAAGGAAATCTACGACGAAATCATGGCCAACAACCAGGCAGCCGCCTCCGGCTCCGTGGACATGGCCCAGATCAAGGCCAAGAAGCTCAAGCATTTGCCCCAGATCTGAACACCCATTTGAAGACGTTCGCAACAGGAAGTTGAACAAGACGTAACGAACAAACCCAGAGGAACAGACTATGGTCATTAATACAAACGTTGAGGCGCAGTCCACGGCCAACCACCTCAATGCCAGCCAAATCCAACTAGCCAAGTCGCTCGCGCGACTTTCTTCCGGTTCCAAGATCATCGTGCCGTCTGACGACGCCGCTGGTTTGGCCGTGAGCTCGCGTTTGAACTCACAGGTCAAACGCTTGGACTCCGCCCTCAACAACGTCGTCAACGCTGTCTCCTTCACGCAAACCCAAGACGGTTTCATGAAGACGATCGACAAGGCGTTCCGGCGCATGGGCGAGTTGGCCATGTTGGCGCAGGACACGACCAAGTCCGACGAGGATCGTGCGCTGTACAACCAGGAATTTGAGCAGCTCAAGGAATACGTGGCCGAGACCGCCAAGCAGGACTTCAACGGCGTGTCGCTCTTTGCCGGCAAGACGCTGGACGTGACCGTGGACTCCGATGGCACCACCTTCAGCATGATCGGCATTGATCTGGCCGCCAACACCTACAACTCTGCCATCAACAACGGCACCGAATCCTGGCGGCTCTCCTCCGATGCCTACAGACTTTCCAAGGACGGTTATCAGTTGAAGACCGCCGCATCGAAGACCTCCATGGATCTCTGGCGCGACAGCGCGGGTACTTGGTCGGCTTCGGATAATGGTGGTGTGAAATTCGCCGCTGGTTCCATTGTCAGCGACACCATCACCGCCGCAGTGGATGCGGGTGTGGTTGCGTTGGCCACCAATTCTTACGTGTCCAAAACCGTCACGTTGACCGGGTTCACCACCGATTACCTCGCCAACAAGCTCACCAAAGCCGATCACGGCTTGGTGACGGGAAACAAGATCAAGCTCCCCAGCGGTGCGCCCAACGGTACGACCAGCGCGACGGAGTATTACGTCAATGTCTCAGGCAACGACATCACGCTGCACACGACCACGGCCGC
>SIAW01000077.1 GCA_009695465.1 Pedosphaera sp. | reverse complement strand
GAGACCCTCGTGCGCGTGCGCTTCTCGCTCATCACCATCGCCGGCATGCTCGCGCTGGGTTACGTGACAAAATATTCCGGCACGGACGCCACGCTTGGCCTCGCCCTCGCGCACACCGGCACGTTCTATCCATTCTTCGGCACGCTGCTCGGCTGGCTCGGCGTCGCACTCACCGGCAGCGACACCGCCAGCAACGTCCTCTTTGGCGGCCTGCAAAAAATCACGGCGGAACAAACCGGCGTCAGCCCCACGCTCATGTGCGCGGCCAACAGCAGCGGCGGCGTGATGGGCAAGATGGTGGATGCGCAAAGCATCGTGGTGGCCAGCACCGCCACTGGCTGGTACGGACACGAAGGCAGCATTCTGCGCTACGTCTTTTTCCACAGCATCGCGCTCGCGACGCTGGTGGGCATCCTCGTCTATCTGCAGGCGCGCGTCGCGCCGTTCACGAAGATGGTGGTTGGCGAGTGAGGCTCCGCAGCTTCAAGCCGGCTGCAAGCAGCGGAAGATGTCGCGGTAAAAATCAGCGTGGCTTTCCCACGTCTGCGCCGTCACCCAATTCTTGTCCACGACACTCTGCCGATTGATCCAGCGCGCGCCCGCCATCGTGGCCTCCAGCCGCACGTTCTTGTAACAGGTCACCGTGCGTCCGGGCATCAGCCCCGCCGCCGCGAGAATCTGCACGCCGTGGCAGATGGAAAAGATCCATTGTCCGCGCCGGTCCATTTCCTTCATGACGCGAATGAGCTTGGCGTTGTGCCGCAGAAATTCCGGCGCACGGCCGCCAATCAAAATCGCCGCGACATAATCCTTCGAGCGCACCTGCGCGAGGGCGATGTCGGCTTGGATGCGGTAGCCGGGCTTTTCGATGTACGTGCTCCAGTCCGGCTCAAAATCATGGATGACCCCGTGCAGCGCCTTCTTGCGCGTGGCCGCGATGACCGGCTGATAACCCGCCTCGGCGAACCGATGCACCGCGTACAGGATTTCAAACGACTCCCCCGAGTCATCCGTCACAATCAGGATTTTTTGTTTTCGAGCCATGCCATCTGCCATCAGGGTTTGAGCACAATCTTACCGGCCAACGTGCCGGCCTTGCGCAACGTGTTGTCCTCTTGCAAGCGATGCGCCGCGGCGGCCTCCGCCAGTGGCAGCACGCGATCAATGTTGGCGCGCAGTGTTCCCGCAGCGAGCCAACGGTTGATGTCCTCGGCGCAGGCCCGCTGTTCGGGCGCTGAATAGTTGAACATGGCAAAGCCGTGCAGCTCGCAGTCCTTCACATAAAATGGGCCGACCGGAAACACGGGGCGCGCTTCGCGTCCGGCCATGAGCACCATGCGCCCGCGCGGTGACAGCAGCGGCACGGCCCACTCGAAATCCGCTTCGCGGCGCGTTTCCCAAAGCACATTCACGCCGGCAGGCGCGAACGCCTTCACGCGCGCGGCGACATCTTCACTGCGATAATCCACCGCCGCATCGGCGCCTAATTCCAAACACTTGGCGACATGCGCCGCGCCGCCCGCAACAGCCAGTACTCGCGCACCGGCCGCCTTGGCCATCTGCACGACAACCGAACCCACACCGCCCGCACCGCCGTTGACCAGCACGGTCTCGCCGGACTGCACGCGCGCGCGCCGGAAAAGCCCCAGATGCGCCGTGATGCCCACCAGCGCCGTCGCCGCCGCCGTTTCGTCGCTCACGCCATCGGGTGTTTTATAAAGCCACTGCGCATCCACACAAGCCAGCTCGGCAAACGTGCCCTGCCGTCCGAAGAGACCTTGGTTGCTGCCCCACACGCGATCGCCCGGCTTGAATTGCGCGACGTCTGCGCCGACCAACTCCACCACGCCCGCGACATCGCAGCCGAGGATGAACGGCTTGGGCAGATTCATCGCGACAACCCCGGCGCGGATGTAGGTGTCAATCGGGTTCACCGCCACGGCCTTCACGCGCACGAGCACTTCGCCCGGCTGCGGTTGCGGCGCGGGCAAGTCGGCGTAGCGGATGCTCTCGGGCGGCCCGGGCTGTTCGATGTAGGCGGCTTTCATTTTCAGTTCAACTGGGCAACTTGATCTCCCGACCAGACTTGGCCGAGCGCGCGCCCGCACTTAAAATCGCCTGCGCATCGCGTCCGGCCTCGGCACTGCAGAGCGGATGAAATCCGTCGCCGGTCTGCAACGCCCACACAAAATGCGCCACCGCGTGGCGTTGATGCTCCGGCACACGCGGCACGCGCACGGGGCGTCCGCCCGGATGTTCCGGCGTGGCATGCAACAGCCGGCCGCGCTCGCCCGGTTCCACCAACAGCGTGCCCTGCTCGCCGTAAATCACCGTGAAGTACGCCGTCATCTTGTCCACTTGCGTCCAGCTCGCCTCCGCAATCGCCAGCGCATTGGGATAACGCATGAGCAGCACGGCATTGTCTTCGGTTGCCAAGTCGCGTTTGCAAAGTCGCCCCGCAACCGCCAGCACACTGTGCGGACGGCCCAACACCACGCGCGCCAACGCTGCGCCGTAGCAGCAGTAGTCAATGAGCGCGCCGCCGCCGTTGCGTTGCGGATCGTAGAGCCAATCGCAGAAAAACCGGCTGGCGCCCATCTCGCGCGGCCCGTTATGCGCGGCGCGATAGCGCGTCTGCCACACGTGTCCAATCTTGCCGTCACGCGCCATCGCCAACGCATGCTGCAACGCGGGCCACCACGCGATGGGCCAGTTAATCATCAACCGCCGTTGCGCGCGGTGCGCTGCACGCAACAACGCATCGGCACCGGCCAGATCGGCGGCCATGGGTTTTTCAATGAGCACATGCAGCCCGCGCCGCAACGCCTCCACGCCCGCCACCGCGCCGCCACGGTTGTCGCCGTAAATGAGCACGGCATCGAGCGTCTCGCGCTTGAGCATCGTCTTGAAATCGGCGTGCACCGCGCAGCCGTATTCGCGGGCGACACGGCGGCGCAACGTGTCGTTGGGTTCGGCCGCCGCCACAAGCCGCGCCCCTTTGGCGTGCGCCAGCCACGGCAGGTTGTCCCAGATGTGGTCGTGCGTGAGGCCGATGACACCGATATTGAGTTGCTTGGACATGGCAGCGCGCAATTAGAAGGCGGCACCGTCGCCGTAGTCAACACCGCATGGCCACGGTGTGCAGCACGGCGGCTCAGCGAATGTTGATGTCGTCGCCAGCCGGGCGCTGCGATGGGCGCGTCAGGTTTTCGTTGAAAGTCTTTTGGATGCCGCCGGTGGCGTGCGCATGCGCCACGATGGCTTGGCGCAATCCCGCATCGTCGCGTTGCCCAGCACTGCCATCGCAGAGCAACACCTGCCCCTGCCCCGGCCATAACGCCGCCATCACATGCCAGTCGTGCCGCGTGGTATTGCCTTCGCCCACGCCGAGAAAACGATGATTGGCCACATTGCCCGAGCGCAGTGCGCAGCCCAAAAAACCATTCCACTCTGGCAACGTGGGGCCGCTGGGATATGCGTACTCGTAGCCCGCGTCGCCCTCGATGTTGCGCGTCATGGCCAGCATGGCGGTCGGGCGCAGATCGTCCCCGCCCAGATGCACGGCGTAGCTCAGCGCCTTGTGGCTCATATAAAAATGGTAGCCATCGAACTTGCGCCCGAAGCCGCCGAACACACCTTCCCGGCTCTCAGCTTGGTTGAACTCCATCACATCGGGATCGCACGGCGAGGCCAGCGTCTGCGCGCTGCCCAGTTGCAGGCGGATTTCCGGCAGCAAAAAAAGAAAGCGGATGTCGTAGGCGTGATGAAAGCCGGTGTGCGCCGCGCCAAAAATCCGCGACCACGCTTCCTCGGAGTCAGCCTTGGAAAGCAGCCACGGAAAGCGACTGTTGTGATCCACCGCGTAGCCTTTGAACGCGTTGCCCAGTTGCTTGAGATTGTTGATGCAACGTACGCGGTTGGCGCGCAGTTTGGATTTGGCCAACGTGGGCAGCAGCAGATTGGCCAGCACGGCGATGATGAGAATCACCACCAGCAGTTCAATCAACGTGAAGGCTCTGTCGGTTGTGTGCCGCTGTGTCATCGCGCAGGGTTGCGCCGGCAACCTGTCGTAGCGTGCGCCAATCCGCCGTGATTTTCAATGCCGCACGCGCCAGCAAAGACGGCAGCACAAACTGCGCGTTGAAATGCCGGCGCAGATGCAGGACACTCCGCGCCGATGAAAACCATCGCCGCCGTGCTGCATCAGATGGAACGCCCGCGTCCGTACGCGCAGTCGCAGCCGATGGTCATCGAGGAACTGGAACTGCCCCCGCCCGCGCCCGACGAGGTGTTGGTGGAGGTCAAAGGCGCGGGCCTGTGCCACTCGGATCTGTCGGTGATCAACGGCTCGCGCCCGCGCCCGATGCCGATGGTGCTGGGGCATGAGGCCAGCGGCATTGTCCGCGAGGTGGGCGCGCAGGTGCGCGGCTTCAAGCCCGATGATCATGTCATCTTCACTTTCATCCCCGGCTGCGGCGCGTGCCGCTTCTGCCAAGTCGGCCGGCCGTCGCTCTGCGAACCGGGGATGCTGGCCAACACCGCGGGCACGCTCATGAACGGCGCGCGGCGTTTCACCGGGAAAAAGGCGAAGGATTATTTCCATCACTGCGGCGTCTCGGGCTACTCGCAGTACACGCTCACCATGCCCGGCTCGCTGGTGAAGATTGATCGCGATTTGCCGTTCGAGCAGGCCACGCTGTTCGGCTGCGCAGTGACGACGGGCGCGGGCGCGGTGATGAACACTGCGCGCGTGCAGCCGGGCCAAAGCGTGGCGGTGTTCGGTTTGGGCGGCGTGGGATTGAGCGCGGTGCTGGGCGCCAAAGCCTGCGGGGCGTGGCCGTTGATCGCGGTGGATTTGCTTGAGCACAAACTGACGCTGGCCAAAGAGCTGGGGGCCACACACACGATCAACGCCAGCACGACCGATCCGGTGGCGGCCATCCGCGATCTCACGCACGGCGGTGTGGAGATTGCCATTGAGAGCGCCGGCAGCGCGGTGGTGTTGGCGCAGGCTTACAACGCCACGCAACGCGGCGGCACGACGGTGGCCATTGGGTTGCCGCATCCGCAGGCGCAATTCTCGATCCCCGCAGTGACGTTGAGCGCAGAAGAAAAAACCGTGCGCGGTTCTTATCAAGGCTCGTGCGTGCCCAGCCGCGACATCCCACGGTTCATCGAGCTGTTCCGCGCGGGACTCCTGCCGGTGGATCGGTTGCTCAGCCGCGTCATCAAGCTGGAACAAATCAACGAGGGATTCGATGCACTGGACCGCGGCGATGTGGCGCGGCAGGTAATTCTCTTCTGAGATTTCCGAGGCGCGCCAGCGTTTTCAGCCCGCAACCATGTGGTTGCGCAGCACGCCGATACCTTCGATGGCCGCTTCCATCTTGTCGCCGGGCTTGAGGTACGTGCCGGTGGCGTGACCCACTCCTGCCGGTGTGCCGGTGGAGATGATGTCGCCGGGTTCCAAGGTGACAAAAGAGGAGAGGAACTCGATCACCGCTGCGACAGGAAAAATCTGCAGGCTGGTGTTTGAATCCTGCTTGGTGGCGCCGTTGAGTTTCAGCGTGAGCCGCAGGGTCTGCGGATCGGTGAGGATGTCGGCGGAGGCGATGCACGGACCGGCGGGGCAAAAGCCGTCGTGCCATTTGCCGTGCTGCCAATCAAAGAACGTGTCTTTGGGGCGCAACTGGCGCTGCGGATTGGGGCGGTACTCGCGATCGGACACGTCGTTGATCACCATGTAGCCGGCGACGTGCGCCAACGCATCAGCCTCCTTCACCGACTTGGCGCGCTTGCCCATCACGACGGCCAATTCGCATTCCCAGTCAACATGATTGGGCGACACCTTCGGGATGGCGATGGGCGCATCGGGATGATTGATTGTGGTGCTGCCCGGCTTCATGAACACGTACGGAAACGTCTTGCGCCGCTCCACAGCAGTACCGCCGCCTTCCTCGATGTGCTTGGCGTAATTGCCGGCCAGCAGCAGGATTTTGTTCGGGCGCGCAATGGGCGTCAGCAACCGCACTTTGCCCACAGCCACTGATAATTCGGGCATGCTCTCGGCGTGTGTGGACAGCCACGCGGCCACGGATCTGGCGGCGACGTGCTCGGCACCGCCGGGCAGGTAACGCAGGAGATCGTCGCTGACGGACAGGCCCGCAGTTTTCCCGCCACCTTTGGCGCATGCCTCCACGGCCTTGGCCAGCGGCACGATGCGATCGTCAAAATAGAATCCCGCCTGCGCCTTCCCTTCCAACTCGTATCGACAGATTCTCATGGCCGCCCTTTCTGATTTATCACCGGCGCACGCCGGTGCTCGCTACTTCTTTTTGTACGCGTCCAACCACGTCTTGGCACGCAGCTCGGACTGCGTCTTCTCCTCCGCCGTGAGCAGCACCTGCATGCGCGGGACAAACGTCTTGGCTTCTTTGTGGCCCAGCCCCGCCGCGATGTTGTACCAATAAAAGGCGTTGGTGTAATCGCGTTTGGGCAGCCCCTTTTGGTTGTAATAAATCTCTGCCAAGTTCACCTGCGCCTCCACGTGACCTTTCTGCGCAGCCTTGGCGTACCACTCCATGGCTTGCTTGGGATCAGCACCCGCGCCCAGTCCACGCTCGAACATCCATCCGACATTCGCCTCGGCCAGCACGTTGCCCTGCGTGGCCGCCTTCTGATAGGACTTCATGGCCTCGGCAAAATCGCGGCCGGTGCCTTTGCCTTGGTAATATAATTCGCCCAGCTCCAACTGCGCCAGCGCATCGCCCTTCTCTGCGGCGACCTTGGTCTGCTCAAACTTCGCCTTAGCGGCCACGACCGCAGGATCGGGGGCTTTGGCCTTCTCCGGGGCTTTCTCCGGCGCTTTGGGTTGGGCGAGTGCGACAGCGATTTGCAGGCTGGCCACGATGAGGGCGACGGGAATTTTGCAGTGCGATTTCATTCTTAAGCTCCGACCTGACGTTTTGCGCCGACAACGCATTCACGCCTTTGCGTTAATCTTCCACCTTCAGCTTGAGCGTGACGGGGTCGTCGCCCAGTTTACCCAGCACCAGTTGCTTGTCCACCCGCATCAACGCGCTGCCGACCAGCCGATCCTGCCGCCGATCCCCGCGATTTTTGTCGTGGGTCATCCGCGTCAGCAGAAAACTCAGGCGCACCTTGGCCGGATCATCGCTGGGCACCACTTCGCCGCTGACGTTCACCGAGTGTCCTGCTCCAAGTTGCTGTCCACAGAATCGCCTTGGTACGCGCCACCGGCAGTGACCACGTTCATGGTGAAAGGTTCTTCTGTGCCGATCTGGAATGTCAGCCGCAACGTTTTGCCGAGGTTGACCGGCTTGGCGGGTTTTCCGGCTTTTCCAGGTTTGTCGACTGCGCCCGGTTCGGCCGCTGCCAACGTCAACGCCAACGCCAATGGAAGTAACGCGAGAAAGACCCAGTGAGTTTTCATGACGCCAGAATAAACCTCACGGGCGCGGCGGCAAGCCGTGAATCCACTCAGTCGCGCCACTCGGTCTTGCCCGCCGGCGCTGATGCTGTCGCAGGTTCGGGGGCGGCAGCCGCAGCGATGGGCTTGCGATGAACCACCAGCACGCCGTAATCCACCAGCTTGTCGTCGCGATCCATGTAGTTGATCGGGCTGATGCTCACGATGTTCTCCGTGCCAATCTGCTCGAGGAAATCCGAGACCGACTGGTCAAAATGATCTTGCCCCGCCTGCTTGTAATCCATGTGGCGGAAGGTGCGAATCGCCACTTTCATGCGCGCGCCATTGGGGCGTCCGATGGTGACGGTCGGCTTTCTCGTCGCGCCCATTTGCACCGTTGGGCCAGCCAACGTGGTCGCTGGGGCAGGCTTGGCAACTGCGGGCGTCTGCGCCGGCAACACCAATGGCGTGGGCGCGGGCTTGTCGGGTGTTTTAGGCGCAGCGGATTTGAGCGCCTCCAATTCCTCCAGCGTGGGCAGGATATATTCCAGCAGACACCCATCCGGGCCTGGGCAGGCAATCGTGCCCTTCTCGTTCTCGGCCCAGACTTCCCGCAATGTCCCCTCGTCCACCTCCGCGTCCACACCGCAGAATGGACAATCGAAGCGGACGACATCGTCCTCCCACTTGACATTGATCACGTTTTCCACGCGGCAGGTCGGGCTTTCTTGATGTTTGGAACGTAACGAATTGAGTGAGCGAAGGCCAGATTAATTTGCGCTTGACGATGCGCCGAGCGGCTGTGCCATCGCGCAGCACTTACGCCGTGCCCAACAACTCCGGAATGGCGTGCCCCTCGCGCAGGATGGGAACGGGTCGGCCTTGGAAATCCGGCAAGGCCACGTTCGCGGCGTCAATCCCCAGATGACGATAGATCGTGGCCAGAAAATCGCCCGTGCCCATGCGGCGATCGGCCACGTCTTCGCCGCGCGCATCGGAGGCGCCGATGATGCCACCGGTCTGGATGCCGCCGCCCGACCACAGGTTGGTGAAGGCGCGCGGCCAATGATCGCGCCCCGGCTGCACGATGCCCGCCGCCGCGCTGGCCACCCCTTCCCCGCTGCTGGCGACGTGCGTGATGCGCGGAGTGCGGCCAAATTCGCCGGACACAATCACCAGCACTCGCTTGTCCAAGCCCCGATTGTAAACGTCCTCGATCAACGCGCTGACGGCTTGATCCACCGTCGGCATGCGAAACTTGAGCGCGTCAAAGATGTGCTGGTTCACGGCGTGATCATCCCAGTTGGCCACGCGCCCGCAGAGCGGCCCATCGAGCACGCTGGTGATGATTTCCACACCTGACTCCACCAGTCGCCGTGCGAGCAAGAGTTGCTGTCCCCAGCGGTTGCGCCCGTAACGATCGCGCAAGGCGGCCGGTTCTTGATTCAAATCAAACGCACGGCGCGCCTCCGGCCGCGTCAACAGATTCAACGCCTGTGCCTCAAATTGGTCGAGCGACTGCATCGCACCGGCGCTATCCGCAGCGCGGTCGAGGCGATCGAGCTTCGTCTTCAAATCCACGCGCTCTTCCAACCGTCGCGTCTGTGCGGCGTCACCCAACCCGATGTTGGGCACCTCAAAATCCGGTGCGCTCGGATCGCCGTGCACAAGAAACGGTCCGTAGCCTTCGCCGACGTACGCCGCGCCCGCGATGCCAAATCCGTCATACTGCGTCACGCCGTTGACGCCGACGTAATTGGGCAACGCCCGCGCCGGATGACGGCGCAGATGATTGGCCACCGTCATCCAATCGGGAAACACCGCCTTGCGTTTGTCCTGCGGATCCGGATCGCCGGTGAGCATCTGCAGCGAACCCGCCGGATGCCCGCCACCACTGTGCGACATGGAGCGCAGCAGCGTGAACTTGTCCGCCACACGCGCCAGTCGGGGCAACAACTCGGTGAGCTGCATGCCCGGCACTTTGGTGGAGAGGGTGGCGAAAGGACTGCGAAATTCGCTGGGCGCTTCCGGCTTGGGATCGAACGTGTCCAGATGCGAACAGCCGCCGCGCAGCCAAACTAGAATCACCGCCGTGCGTCCACCTCGCGGCGCGGCCGCAGCCTGTGCGCGCAGGCGCAGGATCTGCGGCCAGGACAGTCCCGCAAATCCCGCCAAGCCCACCCGCATGAATTCGCGCCGTCTCATTTCTGTTTGGAAAACTCCTCCAACCATTCGCGCGTGGCGCGGAGTCCATCAGGAAAACCCCGCGGCCCGGGCGCAGCTTTGACCACGATGCGCCCATCCAGATTCACCACGTACACCCGGTCGGGCCACGCAGAGTACGCGAGGTTGACGCCGTTGTCCATGCCGTCCACCAAGCCCGGCAGGCTCAGTCCCAACATCGCGCAGGCTTGCTCGGCCGCGCCCACGCGCTCGTCGTACGTGCGCGGTTGGCGGATGGCGATACCGGCACGGTCGTTGGCTTGCATGCGCCAACCATCGGTCGGGTGCGCCTCGCGGATGTACACGAGGAAAAACTCTGCGCGCCCGCGGTGTGTGCGGTACAGACTTTCAAGGGCGCCAGACTGGGCCCGGAAAGGCGGTCAGGTGTAACTGCCAAAGACCAGCACCACCGGGCGCTTGCCGCGAAAATCCGTCAGCCGCACGGGGCGCGCGCCTTCGAGTGTCTTCAGCGCAAAGTCCGGAGCGAGGTCGCCCACGAAGAGTTTGTCGGGGATGCGCATGCCGCCTGGGTGTTTGTCACCCGTGGCCGCCTTGTTGTCGGTGGAGGCGCAGCCCAGCAACAGCAGCGCCACCGCGCCGACGAACAAGATCAGCCGCAGCGCGCTCACGTGCTCACACCAGTTTCCACGGCGCGCGGCTCGGGCGGTCGAGCATCCACTGCGCGGCGGGGTTGCCAATGATCTGTTCCTTGACCGGATCCCACTTGATGTCCTGCCGCAGCAGCATGGCGATGTTGCCCAAGTGCGCGACGGTGATGGAGCGGTGCGCCTGCTCGCAGGGCGCCACGCATTCTTTGCGCGACTGCACGCAGTCAATGAAGTTGCGGAAATGATTTTCGCTGACGTAGAGGCGCGTGTCCTTCTCGCCGAACGCTTCGGTGAGCAGCGATTTGGGTTCGGCCTCGATTTTCCCGCGGCTGACAAACACCCAACCGTCGCTGCCCTCAAAGCGCACGCCGTTGGGAAACTTATCCGACACCACCATCACCGCACCGTCCTTGTACACAGCCTCGAAATGATATTCCGTAGCGGTGTCCCACAGTTCGTCCGGCGGGAACACGCCCTTGGCGTTGCGGATTTCCACCGGGCCGGTCTGCTCCATGCCCATGCCCCACTGGGCGATGTCCGGGTGATGCCCGCCCCAGTCCGTCACCTGCCCGCCGGAGTAATCGTAGATCCAGCGAAAGTTCACGTGGCACCGCGCCGGCGCATACGGCGCATCGGGCGCAGGCCCCAGCCACAGGTCATAATTAAAACCCTCGGGCACGCGCTCAGGCTTTTTGCGGTCGCCCGTCTTGCCAAAGTCCGGACGGCCCGGCGGCTGCCCCACTTTCACCGTCTTCAATTTGCCGAGGCGTCCATTGCGCACCAACTCGCAGGCGAGACGGAAGTTTTTGTCTGAGCGCTGCTGGCTGCCCGTCTGAAAAACACGCTTGGTATTCTTCACCGCGTCGCTCATCAGCCGTCCATCGCGCACCGTCAACGACAGCGGTTTTTGGCAGTAGATGTCTTTGCCCGCCGCCGCTGCCGCCACGACCATATAAGCGTGCCAGTGATCGGGCGTGGCGATTTCCACGGCGTCAATGGACTTGTTGCCGTACACCTCGCGGAAATCCTCGTGCGCTGCGCAGCCGCGGTACTGGCCGCTGGCGCGTTGCTTCGCGTAAAACTCGTCCACCCCCTTGCGCGCCGGATCGCGCCCCCGCACGCTGCCGTTCCAGTAACCGGCGCTCTCGCGGTTGGGATCGCACACCGCCACCACCTGCACGCGGTCATCTTTGAGAAACTGCTGCATGTCGCCGCTGCCTTGGTTGCCGACGCCGATGAACGCCATCGTCACGCGATTGCTCGGCGCAGTCTTGCCATCGAGTCCCAGCACCGATGCCGGCACAATCATCGGCGCGGCCACCGCCGCTGTGGCTTTGAGGAAGTCGCGCCGCGTCACGGCGGCTTTGGCAATGCTGGAGGTTTTTGTTTTCATCGCGTGTGCCGTGCTGTGCCGTTGGGTTTCCAGTTGTTCAAAATCTTCTGCTGCCCTTTGGCGTCCCATTCGCGGCGGCGCACCTCCACGCCCTGCTTGAACGTGCGCTCGCTGCGTTTGCTGCCATCCTCAAACCAAGTGGTGTACGCGCCGTGCAACTGATCAGCCTTGAAGGCGGCCTCGGAACGCTTGCAGCCATTCTCGTGATGCACGGTGTGGACGCCGTGACGCCGCCCCTCCTTGTACACCACCTCGATCTGCAGCCGGCCGTCCTCGTACCACACCCGATGCGGCCCGTGACGCACGCCCAGCTTGTAGGTCACCAACGAATACTTGTGCCCGCTGCGATACCACCACGTCTCTTCCCCGTGCAAATGGCCCGCCTTGAAATTACCCTCGATGGATTTGTGGTCTGGCGAAAAATGATCCGTGGCCGTGCCGGTGAACGGCACCTTCTGGCCATTCGCAAACGCCAGGCAACTCGCCTGATATTCGGCGAACTCTTTCCCGGCCTTGTCGCGCCACTGAATCTGGGCATAGCGCACCGTGCGGAGTTTCTGCACTTTGGCTGTCATGGAGCGCACGCTAAACGAAGCCTGCCGGTTTGGCAACCGCCTTGCAGCCATGTCTCCAATGAAATGACATTGGCCGTCACCGCCGATTTCCATACCATGCCGCGACATGATGCCGCGCACGCCGAACATCGTTGTTCTCGATGGTCACACGCTCAATCCCGGTGACGTGAGTTGGGACGCCATCGCCGCGCTCGGCACGTTGACCGTCCACGAACGCACGCCGCCCGCGCAAATCATCGCTCGCGCTGCCGAAGCCGAGATCGTCTTCACCAACAAGACGGTGCTCACCGCCGCCACGCTGGCTGCGTTGCCCAAGCTGCGTTTCATCGGCGTGCTGGCCACCGGCATCAACGTGGTGGACATCGCCGCTGCGCGCGCCCGCAGTGTGCCCGTCTGCAACGTGCCAGCGTACGGCACCCAATCGGTCGCGCAGATGGTGCTCGCGCTCATTCTCGAACTCGCGCAGCACGCGGGACATCACGCGGACTCCGTGCGCGCGGGCGGCTGGAGCCGTTGCCCAGATTTCTGTTACTGGGAAAAACCGTTGCTGGAACTGGACGGCCGCACGCTGGGCATCGTCGGCTACGGCCGCATCGGCGAGGCGGTGGCGCATCGCGCGCGCGCCTTTGGCATGCGCATCCTCGCGCAATCACGCACGCCCAAGCCCGCTGCGGATGTCACCTTCGTGGATGTGGACACGCTCTTTCGCGAGGCGGACATCGTGAGTCTTCACTGCCCGCTCACCGCTGACAACAAAGGCATGGTGAACACCGCGCGATTGGAGTTGATGAAACCAGCAGCGCTGCTCATCAACACCGCGCGCGGCCCCCTCGTGGACGAAGCCGCGCTGGCCACCGCGTTGAACACCGGCCGCATCGCCGGTGCCGCGTTGGATGTGTTGTCGGTGGAACCGCCCGCCGCCAACAATCCCCTGCTCACCGCGAAAAATTGCATCATCACCCCGCACATCGCTTGGGCCACACGCGCCGCCCGCGCGAGACTGATGGACACCGCAGCCGCCAACCTGCGCGCCTTCCTTGCCGGTACGCCGCAGAATGTCGTGAACTGATCGCCAGCGAAGCACCTCCATCGCGCGCATGAAAAACACCTCGCCGCAAGTGGACGCCTACATCGCCCGGGCCGCGCCGTTCACGCAGCCCATCTTGAAAAAGTTGCGCCGCCTTTTTCACAAAGCCTGCCCGCAAATCGAGGAGGCCATCAAGTGGGGCATGCCGCATTTCCTGCACAAAGGCAACGTGGCCGGCATGGCGGCGTTCAAGGCGCATGTCGCCTTCGGATTCTGGAAACGCAAACTGATGAGCGATCCGCACCGGCTTTTCACCCGGGACAGCCAGTCGTTCATGAACGCCTCGCGCCTGACCGAGGTGTCGCAACTGCCGGCCGACGAAATCCTGCTGGGCTACATCCGCGAGGCCGTACGGCTCAACGTCGAGGGGGTCAAAGCTCCCGCCATGAAAAAGCATTCGCGCAAACCACTGCCGGTGCCGCCGTATTTCAAGAAGGCGCTCGCGGCCCATCCCAACGCACAGGCGACCTTTGATGCCTTTGCGCCCAGTTG
>SIAW01000004.1 GCA_009695465.1 Pedosphaera sp. | reverse complement strand
GCGGCATGCGCGCGGCCAGTCGTTTCACACTGATCTGCGCGGTCGCATTGCTGGCGGCGGGACTACTCGCCACGTTGTACACAGCCCATCGCATCAGCCGTGATGTCGCCAAGAAAGAAGGCAAAGCGTGGTCGGTCGCGGCCAACATCAAACACGCCACAGAGCTGACCGGCGACCAACCGCGCGCGCGCGGGTTGCTGGTGATGGGCGTGCATCCAGAGAACGCCAAACAATTTGCCGCCGAACAGAAGGCCCACACCGAAGCGGAAGTGGAGTTGGCCAACAAAAAAGCCGAGTGGCAATTGGGCGGCAAGAAAGGCCCGGAACCGACCCTGCCATCGGAACCCACCGCACCGACAAGCACCGTGTCGCACGTCCAATTCCTCTCCGCGCTCTTCCTGCCGCTGGCACTGGGCGTGTTGCCGCAGATGTTCCTGTTTTGGATGGGCGCACGTTCGCCCGATACGTTTCGCCGCGCGCTCATCGTGCATCCCATCGCGCTGGCAATCCTGTGGCTGCCCTGCGTGCTCTTGGGCATCTGGGCCGCAGGCACGTTGTTGGCCGCGAAAGATGTCGCCACCACTCCGGATGTGCTGGCTTCTGCCACCTCGGCGGCGGTGGCGGCGGCGTTGGCCGCGAAAGATGTCGCCACCACTCCGGATGTGCTGGCGGCGTTGCTCGGGCAACTGTCCTCCTCATTATTGCTCACGGGAATTTTTGCGGTGCTGACCGTCGCCGGGGCATGCGTGTGCGTGGTGCCAATGCTGATGAGTCTGGGTACGGTGATCACGCAGGATCTGGTGCTGGCGATGTCCGGCCGTGCGTTCCCCAGTGATACTGAAAAAATTGACACCGCCCGTTGGGTCACGACTGCGGTCGCCCTGTTGGCCTGCGTCGCCGCCGCTTTGCTGGCCGATTCGGGGCGGCTGGCCACGCTGGGTGTTTGGTGCGTGAGCGGTTTTGCCGCGCTGTTCCCGATTGTCTTTGCGGCGCTGTACTGGCCGCGTGCAACGGCAGTCGGTGTGGGCGCAGCGATGGCTGCAGCGATGGTCGTTGGTGTTCTGTTGCTGCTCCGAGCGGCGGACGGTGCAGCCACCTCGCCGACATTTTTTGGGATGCTGCCGGTGTTGCCGATGTTTGCGGCGTCCACGGCGGTGCTGTTGTTGGTCTCGCGGTTCACCGCCCGGCCGGCGGATGAAATCTTGCGCCGCTATTTCGTGGGCAACCTGCCGCAGGAGCAGCAGCCGCAGAATCATCTCCAACAGCAGCCGCAACAAAGTCAGAACCCGCAACGCTCGCAACAATCGCAACAAGGCTCGCGCGATTCCCGGAATAATCCGCGCCCGTATGCCCAGCAGCGGCCGCAGCAGGATTCGCGTGACTCACGTGATCAGCGTGACCCTCGCGATTCACGCGACCCGCGTGACTCACGTGATCAGCGTGATTCCCGGAACAATCCGCAGCGGCAGTCCGGCCAACAACGCCCGCAGCAGGATCAGCGTCAGCGTTATGCCTCGCAGCGGCCCGATCGTCCGGCCGCGCAGCCCTCCGGAAATCCTTCCCCGACACCGCAGGCATCCACTCCGCGTTTGCCGAGGCAAGACGACCCGGTGCGGCAGGAGCGGCCATCAACTCCAAACGATCCCTCATCATCCCAAAGCAATGACAACCGCTAATTCCGCCAGCTTGGAAGCAAAGACCCACGCCGCACAGCAGCAACTCGACGCGCATGTGCGGGAGATTATCCAGTGGCATTTCTCGCCGGAGACCGGCTGCCCGTTCTGGCTGGACTGGGCGAAGAAGGCCGGCTGGGATCCCGCCCAAGAGGTCAAGTGCTTCGCCGACATCATCGCCAAGTTCCCGCATTTCCAGGACGAGTGGCTGCGCGATATGCAGCCGGAAGTCTGGGTGCCGCGCCAGTACAAGGGGCGGCCCTTCAATATTTTTGAGACCGGCGGCACCACGGGCATGCCCAAGCAGCGCATCGGCTGGGAAGATTACAAAATAGATTACAGCGAGTTTTCTGAGACGCTCAAGGACGAGCATTTCCCGCGCGACCACTATTGGCTGATGGTCGGCCCCACCGGCCCGCGCCGCCTGCGCTTGTCCATCGAGCACTTGGCCAACGTGCGCGGCTGCTCCTGCTACTTCGTGGACTTGGATCCGCGTTGGGTGAAGCGGGTGCTCATTGATAAAAAATACGATGAGGCCAAGGCGTACATGGAACACGTCGTGGACCAGGCCGTCACCATCTTGACGCATCGCAAAGTCAGCGCGCTCTTCACCACGCCCAAGCTGCTCGAGGCGCTCGCCGAACGGATCGACCTCCACAAGGCCGGCATCCGCGGCGTGTTTTGCGGCGGCACTACGATGGATCCGCAGTACACGCGCTTCCTCGTCGAGGAATTGTTGGAGAACAAAATCGGCTTCGTGCCCACCTACGGCAACACGTTGATGGGACTGGCCAGGCATCGCCCGCTCACGCCCGCCGACAAATATTCCATCACCTACTACGCGCCGCAGCCGCGTGCCACACTGCGCGTGATCAACTCCGAGACCGACCAGCCCGTGCCCTACGAACAGTGGGGCCGCGTGGAGTTGACCACGTTGACGAAGGAATTTTTCATGCCTCGCTTTCTGGAACGTGACGAGGCCATCCGCCGCGAGCCGATTGATCTTTATCCGTGGGACGGCGTCGCAGAGGTGCGTCCCTTCGGGGCACTCTCCAAGAAAATCGTCGAGGGCGTGTACTAGACTGCGCCGCGAAATGGCGCGCCGTCGCAGCAGCTTGAACACACATCGGCAATGCCGCGTCTGAGTTTGCCGTGAGTTTGCCCGCGGACATTGACCCTTCGTTGATTGAGCGCCACCCGCACCTGTGCGTCGTGTTCGGCGCGGGCACCGCATCCCAAACCGGCATGCGGGCGCGCGAACTGGGCGCGACGCGCGCGTTGCTCGTCACCGATGCCGGCATCGTGGCGGCGGGCCACGCGGGCGCCGTGCGCGGCCACTTGGAACGCGCGGGCGTGGCAGTGACCCTCTACGATCGCGCGAAGGAAAATCCCACCACCGCTTGCGTGGAGGATTGCGTCGCCGTCGCGCGACAGGCGGGCGTGGATTTCATCATCGGCTTGGGCGGCGGCAGTTCGATGGACACGGCCAAGGGCACCAATTTTATCCTCACCAACGGCGGGCAGATGCAGGATTACTGGGGCGTGGGCAAAGCCAAACTGCCCATGTTGCCGTCCATCATGATCCCCACGACGGCGGGCACCGGCAGCGAATGCCAGTCCTTCGCGTTGATTGCCGACAATGTCACGCACCAGAAAATGGCCTGCGGCGATCCCAAGGCGATGGCCAAGGTGACGATTCTGGATCCGCTGCTGACCCTCTCGCAGCCCGCCCGCGTGAGTGCCTGCACGGGCATTGATGCACTGGCGCACGCGGTGGAAACCGCCGTCACCAACAAGCGCAACGTCATCTCCGGAAAATATTCCAACGCCGCATTCGGATTGCTGGCGTCCAGCCTGCCGCGGGTGCTGCGCGAGCCTGCGAATTTGGAGGCGCGCAGTCGCATGCTGCTGGGCGCAGCGTTGGCGGGTACGGCCATCGAACACAGCATGCTCGGCGCGGCACATTCTGCCGCCAATCCGTTGACGGCGCATTTTGATTTCATCCACGGGCACGCGGTGGGCCTCATGCTGCCGCATGTGGTGCGCTTCAATGGCGAATTGGAAACGGCGTGCGCACACTATCAAGAATTGCTTTCTGCCGCTGGCACCGCCGCCAACGGCCAAGCGCCTGCCGAGACGTTGGCGAGCTTGATTGAATCGCTGCTGGACACCGCCGAGCTGTCACGCCGGCTGTCGGCGTGCGGCGTGAATGAACCGGCCATCGAACAACTGGCTGCAGAAGCCGCGCGGCAATGGACAGCGGGATTCAATCCGCGCCCCATCGCGGCGGCAGACTTCGTCCGGCTCTATCGCGCCGCGCTGTGATTTGTGATGTCTGCGAAGACGTCGCGAGCAAAAAAGAACGCCGCCCCTTTGCAGGAGCGGCGTTTTGTCAGCGGCAAAGTTGCCGCCGTAAAATGACTACTTGTCCTTCTTCTTACCAAAGCCAGGCAGCTTGGCGTCAGCCAACTTCTTCTTGTCGTCGTCGCTGATCTTGGCGCGCTCGTCCTTGTCCAACTTGCCGTCCTTGTTGGCGTCGTACTTCTCGGTGATCTCCTTGAGCAGCGCCTTCTGATCGGAGGTCAACTCGATCTTCTTCTTCTCGCCCTTTTTCTCGGGCTTCTTCTCGTCAGCGCCATTGACGCTGAGCACGGCGGCGCAGCACAGGGCCGCAGCGATGAGTAGGATTTTTTTCATGTATGGGGGTTTTGGGGTTGTTTGGTTGTTTACTGCTAGTGGTCCAACCTTCTGGACGGAGCCAAGACGCCGGCCTTTCAGCCTGTGTTACGCCTGTTCACCATCCAGACTGCTGGCTGCTCTTGCAGTTGGAGAGCCGGTACGCTATTTGAAAACGCGGTGTTTGTCCATGATTTATCAGATTCAGCCTTGGTGCTGGTGGCGCACGGGTCCACCGTCAACGCGCAGTCCAGCGCGCCCACCAAACGGCTGGCCGACATTCTGAGCGCGCGCGGAGTGTTCGCGCAGGTCAGCACGGCGTACAATCTGGAGACGCCCAAGATTGCTCCGGCACTCGCTGCCCTCATCGCCGCGCGGGTCGCACGGGTCTTTGTGGTGCCCATCACCATCAGCGAAGGGCATTTCACCGAGGACACCATCCCGCAACAACTGGGCCTGTGCCGTCGTGGCAAGTGCGACTGTCCCGCCGATGAATGTCATTACGCGCGCGTACAGGAGTTGGGCGGCACACGCGTCCACTATTGTCACCCCATCGGCACGCACCCGAGCATGACCGATGTGCTGCTGGGGCGCGCCCGGGAGATTGTCCAGACCCATCCCTTCCCGCACGCCCCAGAGCCTAGCCAGACCGCGCTCTTCATCGCCGGGCATGGCACGGGGAAAAACCGGCGGTCGCGCGAGGCCATCGAGGCGCAGGTGGAACTCATCCGCCGCCGCGGCGAGTACGCAGAGGCGCATGCCGTGTTCATGGAAGAAGCGCCGTTCATCAAAGACTGCTACGCGATGAGCGCCCAACGCCATCTCGTGCTGGTGCCCTTCTTCATCGCGGACGGATTGCACACCGTGGAGGACATCCCCGTGCTGCTGGGCGAATCGCCCGCGACGGTCGCGCAACGATTGGCCGCCGGCCAACCCACGTGGAACAATCCCACCGAGCGTCACGGCAAATGGTTGTGGTACACCCGCGCCATTGGCGATGAACCGCATCTGCCCGAAGTGATTCTGGAACGCGTGCGTGAGATGGCCGTCGCTTGATTGGGCCAACGGCGGGGCAGGACGCACCGCGCAATTTGGACTTTGAAAGAAGCTCAACCCAACCTCATGATGTCCGCGGTGGATCTACCCAAAATCACGGTCGTGGGTGTCGGCTTGCTCGGTGGCTCCATTGGATTGGCCGTCCGCCAACGCCACATCGCCCGGCACGTGACCGGTTACGTGCGCCGTCCGGAACAGATTGCCGAATGCCTCGCCGCGGGCGCAGTGGATGAGGCCACGCAAGATTTGGCGGCCGCCGTGACCGATGCCGCGCTCGTCATCCTGTGCACCCCCGTGGGACAGATGCGCGAACTGGCGCAGCAACTGCGCCCGCATCTGCGCGCCGACGCAATCGTCACCGATGTCGGCAGTGTCAAAGGCAGCGTGGTGGCGGAACTGGAAACTGTGCTGCCGCAATTTGTGGGCAGCCATCCGATGGCCGGCTCTGAAAAGACAGGCGTCGCCCACGCGCGCGCCGATTTGTTTGAAGGCGCGGTCTGCGCCGTGACGGCCACGCCGAAAACCAATCCCGCCGCGGTTGCAACCGTGGAAACTTTCTGGCGAGCGCTGGGCGCGCGTCCCGTCCATCTTTCCCCGGAGGAGCACGACAGGCTGGTCGCGCGCGCCAGCCATCTGCCGCACGCGGTGGCCACGGCGCTGGTCAACACCGTGCTGGGCCGCGCGGTGAACGGGCAGTCTGATTTTTGCGCGACAGGATTTCGCGACACCACACGGCTGGCCGATGGCTCCGTCGCGATGTGGCGCGACATCGCGCTGGCCAACCGCGAGTCCATTGATCAAGCGCTGGGCGAATTGGCCGATGAGTTGGGCGCGCTGCGACAGGCATTGGGGCGCGGCGACACGCAGGCGTTGGAACAATTTTTTGCCCGCGGACAAAAGCTGCGCGCCGACTGGCTTCAACGCAAAGCCTGACATGCCGCTGCCCGACCTCATCGAAATTGAACCGCTGTCCGGCCCGGCGCTCTCCGCTCACGTCACCGTGCCCGGCTCCAAGAGCATCACCAACCGCGCGCTGGTGCTGGCGGCGTTGGCCGATGCACCCGTCACGCTCATCGGCGCGTTGTGGAGCGAGGACACGCAGGTGATGGTGGAGGCGTTGAGCCAACTGGGTTTTGCGGTGGAGGTGCGGCCCGAAGCGACCGAGCCGGCCAATCGCACCATCATCGTTCACGGACAGAGCGGGCGCATCCCCGCCGCCGGCACGCCAGAAAAGCCGCTGGAACTTTTCGTGGGCAACGCCGGCACCGTGGCGCGATTTCTGGCGGCGCTGGTCTGTCTGGGCCACGGTGTTTATCGCCTGCACGGCACGGAGCGGATGCACCAGCGGCCGCAGTCCGAACTTTTCCACGCGCTGCGCCAACTGGGCTATCGCGTGGACGCCACCGAGGACCGGCTGCCCGCGCTCATCCACGGCAGCGGCCCGCGCAACGCTTTTTGCAATGTCAGCGTGCGGGACAGTTCGCAATTCGCCTCGGCATTATTGCTTGCTGCGCCACGCGGCCAGTGGTTGGTCGAGCCGGGCATCGCCAACATTGATGAAGCGCCCTACGTGCAGATGACGCAGCGCATGGTGCGACAGTTTCCCAATCACGGCGGCGTGTACGTCGTGGAACCCGATGCGTCCAGCGGCAGTTATTTCTGGGGCGTGAATCTTTTCAAAGAATCGGTGGAGGTGGCGCACTGGCCGATGACGGGCATGCAGATTGACGCGGACTTCCCGCGCTTCCTCAAACTGCCGGCGGAGGTGTCGCGCCTGACGGATCTGGGCGACAGCATCATGACGGCCATCGTGCTGGCGCCGCTGGGCACGCGCCCGGTGCGCTTCACGCATCTGTCGCGACTGCGCGTGCAGGAATGCGAACGCGTCGTCGCGCTGCGCACGGAGCTTACCAAATGCGGCGCGAAGGTGATTGAGGACGACGACACGCTGACGGTCGAGCCGTCGTCGCAATTGCACGGCGCGGAGATCGAGACGTACAACGATCATCGCGTGGCGATGTGCTTCGCGTTGCTCGGACTAAAAGTGCCGGGCATCCGCCTGCGCAATCCCGCCTGTGTGCAGAAGACGTTTCCCAATTTTTTCCAGAAGCTCGCGGCGGAACCGCCCGCAGGTTTGGGAGCCATCATCCGCCACGGCCACACGCGCGCCGCGCTGACCCAATCCGAATTGGCCGCATGAACACGGCACCCATCATCATCGCCATTGATGGCCCCAGCGCCAGCGGCAAGAGCACCAACGCACGGCTCATCGCGCGCAAGCTGGGCTACACTTACGTGGACACCGGCGCGATGTACCGCACGCTGGCGTGGCACTGCCTGCAACGAGGCGTGCCCGTGCGCGAGGAATCAGCCGTGGCCCAAGTCTGCCGCGAGTGGCGCGCCGAACTGGTCTGCGTGGAAGGTCACGTGCGATTGTTGGTGGACGGATATTTTCCGGAAGCGGAAATCCGCACGGCCGAAGTCAGCGCCGCCGTGCCGCACGTCGCCGCCGTGCCGGAGGTGCGGCACTGGATGAAACTGCATCAGCGCGACTGCGCGCGCTTTGGACATTTGGTGATGGAAGGCCGGGACATCGGCAGCAATATTTTCCCGGAGACACCCTACAAATTCTATCTCGATGCCAATCCGGCCGAGCGCCAGCGCCGGCGCGAAGCCGATGGGGTTCAGGAAAACCTGGCTGCGCGAGATCAGAAGGACAGCCAGCGCGCCGTCGCCCCACTGAAAATCGCCGAGGGCGCGCGCATCATTGATAATTCCGGAGAAAGCCCCGAGCAGACGAGCGCGCGTATCATCGCCGAAATCCAGCGCGCGCTGGTGGGAAGATAGACACCGGCATCACGCGCCGGTGCCGACGGCGTCGCGCAAGTTTTTCATACCTCGTTCGGTAAGCTTCCGCTGCAAGCCGGTGACAATATCGCGGGCGATGGCCGGGCCTTCGTACACAAGGCCGGTGTAAATCTGCACGAGACTGGCACCGGCGGTGATTTTCTCCCACGCATCCTCGGTGTTGAACACCCCGCCGACCCCGATGATCGGCAGTCTGCCCTGCGCACTGCGATGGATGTGCCGGATGATCTCCGTGCTGCGCGCACGCAACGGCGCCCCGCTAAGCCCGCCAGTCTGTGCGTACACCTGCGCCCGCGCGGGATCGCGGGTTTCTGGCCGCGCGAGTGTGGTGTTGGTGGCCACCACGCCGGCCAAGCCGCAATCCAACGCCAGTGCTGTCAGCTCATCAACGGCCGCCCACTCCAGATCCGGCGCGACTTTGACCCACAGCGGTTTTGTTGCATCCACGGCGCGGAGTGCTGCGATGATTTCTGCCAGTGCCGATTTGTCCTGCAGTTGCCGCAAGCCCGGCGTGTTGGGCGAACTGACGTTGATGACGAAGAAGTCCGCGTGCGGCAACAGCGCCCGAAACGACGACGCGTAATCCGCTGCCGCATTTTCCAGTGCGGTGACTTTGGATTTTCCGAGATTGATGCCCACTGGATGCGCTGGCCACAACCTGCGCTGTTGCCACTGCGCAAGCCGCGCGGCCACGGTCGCCGCACCGGGATTGTTGAAGCCCATGCGATTGACCAGCGCGCGATCGGCCACTGCGCGAAACATGCGCGGGGCATCGTTGCCCGGCTGCGCGTGCTGCGTGACGCCGCCCAATTCGGCAAAACCAAATCCCAAGCGCGACCACATCGGCACGGCCACCGCGCCTTTGTCCATGCCCGCAGCGAGACCGATGGGATTGGGGAAACGCAGGCCGCCCACTTCCACCGGCAATTCCGGCGCGCGCAGTCCCGCTGTTGCCAGTGCGGCGCAACGGGGATGCTGCGACAGCCACGCCAGCCAGCGCAGCACGCGGTCATGGGCGCGTTCCGAATCTTGGAGGAACAATCCCGGACGCAACACTGTGCGATAAAACCAACCCACGCGCGGATGTTTCGCAAGCTGACGCTGCGTGTCGAGCGCCGACTGCGTGTCCGCGCGGGTGCTCAACAAATTGATTTCACTTTCCCTGTTTACAGCAAGGGGCCGGTTGTTAACATCGCGTCCAGTAACCTGACCGTCATGAAGCGCATCGATGCCATTATCAAACCGTTCGAGCTGGAAGAAGTGAAGTCCACTTTGACGGCGACCGGCGTCGCGGGATTGACGGTCAGCGAGGTTAAAAGATTTGGCCGCCAGAAAGGGCACGCGGAGATTTATCGGGGGAGCGAGTATGCGGTGGATTTTCTGCCGAAACTGAAATTGGATTTTGTCAGCCGCATCGAGAGCGCCCTCCATATCCGCACCAGCGAAACCGGCAATGCGGCCATCTGAATTGATCTCCGCATTGATTTACAAATCCGCGCGACAGATGCGAACAATGCTGGCGCACGGCGGCCAAAGCGGGTGTTTTAAGAATTGTTTTTCGCAGCCTGAATTGGCTGTGTGAAGAACCCGTGAACAAAAGATAACATCTTGAACTGTGAAGCTCAGATTGATTGCCATACACATGGCGCCGCGTCCCAGGTAAGCCTGCATCAGGCAGATTGCTTGTGGGTGCGGACCAGCGGCGCAGAAGCGCCCAACCTGTTGGAAACAATCGGTTTGAGGGCATTGCTGACGTTCATTGGTCGCGAGTTTTTGGAAAACGGATCTTTCCGTGAGGAGAGATCGGGGTGCGCTGAAATATCAGCCACCTGTTGCCAGAGTGGCACGTGAATAAATTGCAGAGTAAGTAGCCCAGTCACCAACCGAATATGCAGGCATCAGCCGAAACAATCTGGATCCGGGCGCAAAAGCAGCTCCGCACCGTTCTCAATAACGAGACATACAACCTCTGGTTCACCTCCATCCGCCCGGTGATGCTGAACCAGACCTCCATCACCCTTGAGGTTCCCAACGACTTCTCCGAAGTCTGGCTCAAGGACAACTACCTGCAACTGTTGCAGGACTCGCTCACCCAATCGACTGGTCGCAAGTTGCAGATCAAGTTCAAGGTGGCCCCCGATTTGGTGGCGCCGGCGCTGCCGGGGCAGGCCGCGCCAGCGGCGCCCAACCGACTGACACCGGGAGCGGTGGCGACGAACAATCATAACCACGTCGCCAAAGCGGCTGCCGGCGTGCCGACGACGCTTGCACCCAAGAAATTGCCGGACCCCGATACGGTGTTTAACCCCCGCAACACCTTCGAGACGTTCGTGGTGGGCAACAACAACAGCTTTGCGCATGCGGCGGCGCTGGCGGTATCACAGCAGCCGGGCAAGTCTTACAATCCGCTTTTCCTCTACGGCGGCACGGGGCTGGGCAAGACGCACTTGCTGCACGCCATCGGCCAACATGTGGCGGAGAACAAAAAGGCCGCCAAGGTTACCTATCTGTCCTCGGAGAAATTCACCAACGAGTACATCGCAGCCATTCAGGACAATCAGCTCGTCAAGTTCCGCAAGAAGTATCGCCAGACCGACGTGCTATTGATTGACGACATCCAGTTCCTCGCCGGCAAAGAGCGGATTCAGGAGGAGTTTTTCCACACGTTTAACGCGTTGCACGAGGCGCGCAAACAGATCGTCCTCACCTGCGACCGGCCGGCGAGCGAGATCCAGAATCTGGAGCATCGTTTGGTGTCGCGCTTTGAATGGGGTTTGGTCACCGATCTGCAGCCGCCGGATGTGGAGACGCGCTTGGCGATCCTGCGCAACAAGGTGAAGACGATGGGCGTGGCGTTGCCCGAGGAAGTGCTGCAGTTCTTGGCCAATCGCATCCGCACCAACATTCGCCGCTTGGAAGGCGCGCTGATTCGTGTGGCTTCCTATGCCCATCTGACCGGCAAGGATCTGACCAATGACATGGTGGAAAATCTGCTGCGCGAAATCCTGCAGGAAGAAGGCCGTCACACCATCACCATCGAGTTCATCCAGAAAAAGGTCGCTGAGAAGTACGACATCCGCTTGGCGGACATGACGAGCAAGCGCCGCCCGGAAAACATCGCCTTCCCGCGGCAGGTCGCGATGTTCCTCTCGCGCCAGCTCACCGATCATTCGCTCAGCGCCATTGGCGAGGCGTACGGCGGACGCGATCACGGCACGGTGCTGCACGCTTGCCGTCTTGTGCGCGACCGGATGGAGATTGATGCGAACGTCCGGCAGACGGTCAATTACCTGGAGAAACTATTGTTGCGATAGGCGTCGCGCCTAGCGCAAGGGGTTGGTGGATGAAGGGCTGAGGAAACTCAGCCCTTCATTCGTTTCACGAAACGATCCATCCGCTCCATCGCCACTTCGATGCGGTCCAGCGCCGTGGCAAAGCAGCAACGCAGGAAACCATCGCCGGTGGGGCCGAACGCCGTGCCGGGCACGCACGCCACTTTTTCTTCCTGCAATAATCGCAGCGCGAACGTTTTTGAATCCAGCCCACTGGTCTGCACGTTGGGGAAAGCGTAGAACGCGCCACGCGGCAGGTGGCATTGCAGCCCCATCGCGCGGAACGCGGCCACCATCAAATTGCGCCGCTGCCGATACTGCTCGCGCATCTGCGCCACAGCATCGCCGCCGTGAAGGATGGCCTCGACCGCCGCTTCCTGGCTGATGATGCTCGCGCACAGCATGCTGTATTGGTGGATGCGATTGAGCGCGCCGATCAATCCCGCCGGGCCGCAGGCGTAGCCCAAACGAAATCCCGTCATAGCGTACGCCTTGGAAAATCCGTGCAGAAAAAGTGTGCGCTCTCGCATGCCCGGCAGTGCGGCGATGCTCACGTGTTCGCCCTCGAAGGTCAGCTCGGCGTAGATCTCGTCCGTGATGACGATGAGATTATGGCGTGTCACCACCTCGGCGATTGCCAGCAACTCCGCGCGCGTCATCGTGCCGCCCGTCGGGTTGGTCGGGAAATTTAACACCAGCACCTTGCTCTTGGGCGTGATGACCGCCTCGATGGCTTGGGCGGTGACGCTGAAGCCGCTCTCGGCCGTGCAGGACACGCGCACCGGTACCCCGTGCGCCAGCGCGATGGACGGCGCGTAGCTCACGTAACACGGCTCGTGATAGATGACCTCGTCGCCGGGATTGATCAGCGCGCGCAACGCCAAGTCCAGCGCTTCGCTCACGCCCACGGTGATGAGAATCTCTTCGGCCGGATCGTAGTTCACGTGGAAATGCTCGCCGACATAACCCGCGATGGCCTCGCGCAATTTCAGCAAGCCCAGATTGGAAGTGTAACTGGTGCGGCCGCGTTCCAGCACGTAGATGGCCGCTTCGCGAACGCGCCACGGTGCGGCGAAGTCCGGCTCGCCCACGCCCAGCGAGATGACGTCCTTCTGCGCCTGCACAAGGTCAAAAAATTCGCGGATGCCCGAAGGCGGGATGGCCTGGACGTGATCGGCGATCAAACGGTCAACGGCAGCGGTCATGGGCGGCAAACCCTAGTGGAAAACCTCGCGCGCGCCAAGTCCGGCGAGCGTGTCCGGTCACGCAGCGGCCTGATTGGCCTTGGGCGTCAGGGCGGGCTTGGTGTGCCCCACGACATCGCTGCGCGTGATCGTCACTTTGCCGGTGTCTGTGCTGCTGGGAATGTCGTACATCAAATCGAGCATGAGCTTTTCCAGCAGCCCTCGCAACGCGCGCGCGCCCGTGCCTTTTTTGATGGCCTGCGCCGCCAGTTCGTGCAGAGCTTCTTCGGAGAACTCCAGCTCCACGCCTTCCAGCCACAGAAGCTTTTGATACTGCTTGGCGAACGCGTTCTTGGTCTCGGTGAGCACTTGCACCAACTGCGCCTCGGTGAGTTCTTCCAGCACCGTGAGCATCGGCATGCGCCCGATGAACTCGGGGATGAACCCGAAGGTCAGCAAATCTTCCGGCTCCACGCGCTGCAACATCTCGCGCTTCTCGGGCAGTCCCTCGCGGTGCGTGCGTTCCACGGCGGAGAATCCCAGCACATGACTGCCCACGCGGCGCTGGATGATTTTTTCCAATCCCACAAACGCGCCGCCGCAGATGAAAAGAATCTTGTGCGTGTCCACGCGGATGTACTCCTGCTGCGGATGCTTGCGGCCGCCCTGCGGGGGCACGTTGCAGATGGTGCCCTCCAAAATTTTCAGCAACGCCTGCTGTACGCCCTCGCCGGAGACATCGCGCGTGATGGAGACGTTCTCGGTCTTGCGCGCGATCTTGTCGATCTCGTCGATGTACACGATGCCCATCTCGGCGCGCTTCACGTCGTAATCAGCGCTTTGCAACAGGCGCAGGATGATGTTCTCCACGTCCTCGCCCACGTAGCCCGCCTCGGTGAGCGTCGTGGCGTCGGCGATGGCGAAGGGCACATCGAGGATGCGCGCCAGCGTGCGCGCCATCAGCGTCTTGCCCGATCCGGTGGAACCGATGAGCAGGATGTTCGTCTTCTCAATCTCCACATCGGCATGCGGCATGTGAGGATCAGCGGCCTTTTGCTGCGAGTGCAGCAGGCGCTTGTAGTGATTGTGCACCGCCACCGCCAAAGTTTTCTTGGCGAGATCCTGCCCGATGCAAAACTCGTCCAGCAATCCCTTGATCTCGGAAGGGCGCGGCACCTTGAGCGGGGCCACCTGCTTCTGGCGCTCCACCGCCAGTTCCTTGTCGATGACCTTCTTGAAGGCATCAACGCAATTGTCGCAGATGTACACGCCCGGTCCGGCCACCAACTTCTTCACCTCCGCGTAGGATTTGCCGCAGAAGCTGCAGAGGGTGAGATTTTTTGGCCGGGCCATATTGAGAAATTATTTCAGGTCCACTGATGACTTCTCCGGCAGTGACGGCAACTGTTTGCGCGACTGCACCACTTCGTCCACCAAACCAAAATCCTTGGCGTCTTGCGCGGCCATGAAATTGTCGCGGTCGCAAGCCTTGTCCACCTCCGCAACCGTACGGCCCGTGTGCTTGGCGAGAATGCCGTTGAGCCGCTTCTTCAATTCCAACATGTGGCGCACGCGAATCTCCATGTCCGTGGCCTGACCTTCCGCGCCGCCGAGCACTTGATGGATCATGATGTTGGCGTTGGGCAGCGAGAAGCGTTTGCCCTTCGTGCCGCCGGCCAGCAACACCGCGCCCATGCTGGCCGCCTGCCCGATGCAGTACGTGTTCACGTCGCAGGTGAGGAACTGCATGGTGTCATACACCGCCAAGCCGCTGGTGACATGGCCGCCGGGCGAGTTGATGTAGAGATGGATGTCCTTCTTGGGATCGGTCATCTGCAAGAAAAGCATCTGGGCGATCACCACGTTGGCCACCTGGTCGTCAATCGCGGTGCCCAGAAAGATGATGCGATCCACCAGTAGCCGCGAGAAGATGTCGTAGCCGCGTTCCCCGCGCCCGGTCTGCTCGACCACGTGCGGGATGAGATAGTTGTTCTGAAATACTTGGCCTGCCATAATCTAAAAATCCCCCGCAGCAACGTAATGGAGTGCCGGCGGCGGCGTCAAGCGTGCCCCGCAGCGGGCGTGGACCGTTTTTTGCCGCGCCCCGTTTTTGCGCCCCTCAAAACTTCCAACGCCGCCGCAGCCGCTGCAGCCTCCGCAGCCTTTTTGCTTTTGCCGTTGCCCCGCGCCAATTCCTCTCCTTGATACCGCACGGCACAGACAAAAACGCGGGCATGATCTGGCCCGACCGTGTCCACCAACCGATATTCTGGACCGGCGGCAGACTTGGCCTGCACCAATTCCTGCAGTTCACCTTTGGGGTTGCCCACAAATTGCCCGGCGTCGGCGCCGTGCAACGCCTCGCCGAACTGCCGCAGGATGACCGCGCGCGCTTTGGTGTAGCCGCCATCCATGTAGATCGCGCCCAGCAACGCCTCAAAGGCGTCGGCCAGCGAAGAGTCACGGTCGCGCCCGCCGGATTTTTCTTCACCCCGGCCGAGCACTAAAATCTCGCCCAGCCGCAGCACGCGTCCCTGCGCGGCCAGCGTCTCTCCGTTGACGAGCCACGCGCGGTTTTTGGAAAGGCCCCCCTCGTCGCGGCCTGGAAATTTCCGGAACAACTCCGAGCTGAGCACCAGTTGCAGCACGGCGTCCCCCAAAAATTCCAGCCGTTGATTACTCTGCGCGGGCCCCTGTTGTTCCGCGCACGCCGAGGGATGGGTCAGTGCCAACACCAAGAGCTCGGGCCGCCGGAAGGTGTAGCCCAGTCGCTTTTGAAATGATGCCTGCCATTGCACGACTCAAGAAAGTACATCCGCGGGTTCTCGGACTGCCGCAGCAACTACAACCGCCACGCCCATCGCAACGGCGGTCGGCGGCCAAGGCTGTCCCGCGACGGGCAAACCGTATTCGAGCAGCGCAGCGACATCGGCCTGCACTTGCTGCAAAGCCTCCAGCCGCAATTGCGGGTCGGGGATGGTGAACAGGTCGCCCGTGCTGGGTTGCTCGTACACAAACACGCGCTGCCCTTCTTCGCGCAACTGCTCTTTCACTTTCAAGATACGTTTGCGCTCCAGCATGACGGCGAGGATGTAGCTGGCCTCGCGCCAGCGCACGTCGCGCGTGGCCACCAATTTGCGCAGCAGCGACTCGGCGGTATCCTTTTGGATGATATCGGTCACCGGCGGCGGCACGCTGTGCACGCCTTTCCAGTGGGACATGAAGGCGCGCGGCCCGGGCGCGTTCTCCGGATGCTGCGCCAGCCAGCAGGCCGAGCACAGATCCTGCCGCTGATAGGCGTGCGCCTCGTCCAGCAACAGGGTGTGGCAAGGTTCCTTATCGGCAAATGGGCGCGCACAAGCCGCACAGGCATGGGCACGGGTCTGGATGTTCCACTCGTTCAAAATAAGTCTCCGCTGTGCCAGATTGATAAGCTGCCGCGCACACGGCGCAACGCTTTCTTGCTCACAGCAGAGAAGTGCAGCCGGTGTGTTTGACAAAGCTCGCGGGGCGGCGTTAATTGGCGCGCATGAAATCCATCCTCTCCGGTCGGGCGGCGCGTGGTGTGCTGGCGTTGTGCGTGGCTCTCTCGGTTTGCTCCTCGTCGGCAGCGCCGTTGCCCAAACTCAAGCTCGCGAATGCCTGGCCCAATCTGAAATTCAAACGCCCGCTGTGGATGGAACAGGCGCCCGATGGCTCAGGCCGCATCTTCCTGCTCGAACAACAAGGGCGCATCGTCATCCTGCCCAAAGATCGGCAGGGTGCGGAGGTCGCGGAGTTCTTCGACATCGTCAGCCGCAAAACCTACGCGCAAGACGAGGAGGGACTGCTGGGCATGGCGTTCCACCCCAAGTTCAAGGAGAACGGAAAGTTCTACGTTTTCTACTCGATGCAGGATCCGATGCGCAGTGTGGTGAGCGAGTTCACCGTGGCGAAGGACAATCCCAACAAGGCGGACTTGGCCAGCGAACGCGTGCTGCTGCAGATCGTGCGCCCGTTCTGGAATCACGACGGCGGCTGCATTGTGTTCGGGCCCGATGGCAAGCTCTACATCAGCCACGGTGACGGCGGCAAACGCGATGACCCGCTGGACAACGCGCAGAACCCCACCACGCTGCTGGGTTGCGTCATGCGCATTGACGTGGACACGCGCACGGGTGTGTTGCCCTACGGCATCCCCAAAGATAATCCGTTTGTGGGCCGCGAAGATGCGCGCGGCGAAATCTGGGCCAACGGCCTGCGCAATGTGTGGCGCATGAGCTTTGATCGCGAGACGGGGCAGTTGTGGGCCGGCGATGTCGGGCAGGACAAGTGGGAGGAGATTGATCTGATCGTCAAAGGCGGCAACTACGGCTGGCGCGCGCGCGAGGGATTTCATCCGTGGCTCAAGACCACCTTTGTGCCGGCGCAGCCGTACATCGATCCTGTCATCGAATATCCGCACGTGCCGGGATTGGCCACCGAGAGCAAGTTCAACAAGCACAGCCACGGCCTCAGCGTCACGGGCGGCTACGTGTATCGCGGCAAAAAACATCCTTCGCTGCGCGGCCTGTATCTCTACGGCGATTACAAGCAGGGCACCGTCTGGGGCCTGCGCCACGACGGCAAGACCGTGACGGCGTACGATGAATTGATCGCCGCCAATCCCATCCGTCTCATCGCCAGCTTCGCAGAAGATGGTGACGGCGAAGTTTACATGTTGGGATTCGAGGGCAAGATCTTCGCGCTCGAACCGGCGAAGTGATTTTCAGTTAGCGCAACAGGACGGCCAGCAACTGCAACGCGACCGCCGCGTAAATCGCGGCCACCACGTCGTCCATCACCACGCCCCAGCCGCCGGACAGCGACTGCGCCTGATCCACCACGAGCGGTTTGGTGACATCAAACAAACGGAACAGCCCAAAGCCCGCCAGCAGCCAGCACCACGCTGCGGGTTTGGCGACCAGTTCACCGAGGGTTGGCAGGACGGGGCGCACAACGCTTTCAGCGGCGAGCAGGAAAAGAAAGCAGACCGGCACGGCGGCGATTTCATCGAGCACCACCGAGGGCGGATCGGACTGGTTCATCGCACGTTCTGCCTCGCCGCAAATCCACACGGCCGCGCACAATCCCACCACGGTGCCCACGGTGTAAAACCAGAAAGAGCCGGGCCAATACAGCAGCGCCGTCCACACCAGTCCGCCCAGCGATCCCCACGTGCCCGGCGCTTTGGGCAATCGGCCCAAGCCGCAGCCTTGCGCCAGCCAGACGATCGCGCGGTTCATCGCTACATGTCCTTCAAGAAGAGCGCGCGGTTGCCCCAGAGATAGTGGATGCCCGAGACCATCGTCAGCGCGACGGCTGCCCACGTGACCAAAAGTGTGAACCACAGCGACCACGGCAGCACTCCCACCTTGGCGTCAAAAAAACTGCGCGCGCCCGCGCCCCAATCCGGATAACTGACGCAAATCAAAATGGCGATGACAGCGGTGACCTGCAGATTGGTCTTCCGTTTGCCGATGGATTCGGCGGCGAGCACGACTTGGTTGTTCGCCGCCAACAAGCGCAGCCCGGTGATCGCCAGTTCGCGCGCGACGATGATGATCACCATCCACGCGGGCATCAGCAACGTCGGCCCGGGTATCTGCAGCCAGTGCGGCAATCCCAGCGCCGCAATGGCCTGCGCCATCGCCGGGGGCGTGGGCGCGGCGATCAACATGATGAAACCGGCGCAGACCATGATCTTGTCAATCAACGGATCCATCAACACGCCGAAGTCGGTCTTGAGATTGCGACGACGCGCGATTTCGCCATCGGCGATGTCCGACAGGCCGCCCAAGAAAAAGAGCGCGGCGGCCACCGAATAGTGGTGCGGAAATTCCCACAGCATCACCACCACGAAAATCACCGTGATGAAAAATCGCGAGGTCGTGATTTTGTTGGGCAGATTCATGGCGGGCTAGATCGGTTCGGCGATCAAATCGTAATCAGTGTGGCCCACCACCCGCACCCCGGCGAATTCGCCCACGGATAAATCGCCGCGCACATACACACGGCCATCGATGTCCGGCGCATCAGACTCGCCGCGCGCGACCAGATATTTTCCAGCGCCCAACGCCTTTTGGCGCGGCGCAGATTGGCGGATCAACCCGTGCTCCCACGAGCGCACCTCGGCAGATTCAGCAGCGGCACCTTCCGCCGTGCCTTCCACCAACACGTTCAACTGGCGGCCCACCATCGCCGCGCCCATCGCGCGCGACACCTCGCGTTGCGCCGCCATCGCGCGTTGGCGCCGCTCCTGTTTGGTCGCCTCGGCGCATTGCCCGCGCATGCCGCCGGCGCGCGTGCTCTCCTCGCGCGAATAGGCAAAGATGCCCAGCCGCTCAAACTTTGTTTCACCAATGAAATCCAAGAGCGTCTCAAAACACCGCTCCGTCTCGCCGGGGAACCCCACGATGAACGTCGTGCGCAACGCGATGCCCGGGACGCCGGCGCGGATGCGCGCGATGAGATCGCGGATGTGCCGGCTGTCGGTCTCGCGCCGCATGCGTTCGAGCATCAGATCGTGGATGTGCTGCAAAGGCATGTCCACGTAACGCGCCACCTTCGGACACTCGGCAATGGTGCGGATCAATTCATCGGTCCAGTGCGCCGGATGAGTGTAGAGCAAACGAATCCAGAATTTGCCGGGCAGTGCATTGAGTTCGCGCAACAAGGTGCACAAGGTCGTGGCGTCGGCCGTCAACGCGCCGGCGGCGGCGGTGAATTTGGCGGGCGAGGAAATGCCCGGCCGATGATCCGGCCGCAGATCCATTCCGTAATAGGTAGCGTCCTGCGAGATGAGATTGATCTCTTTGACACCCTCCTTGAGCAGTTGCCGCACCTCGGCCACCACATCAGCCTGCGTGCGGCTGCGGTGCCCGCCGCGCATCCTCGGGATGGTGCAAAAGCTGCACGGATGATTGCAGCCCTCGGCAATCTTCACATACGCAAAATGGCGCGGGGTGAGACGAAAGCGTGGCGTGGCAAAGTCCGGCACGTACTTGGGCCGCACGGTCACTTGATGGATCGGCGCAGTCGGCACAGTGGGTGCGACTGCGGGGAGTTCGATTTTCCTGCGGCGCGAAAGAGGGACACTCGGAACGGTCGCGATCTGACGACGCCGCGCCACCGCGCTGCGCACGATGCCCGCGACCTCGCTCACTTGATCCACGCCCATGAACGCGTCCACCTCCGGCAACAACTTGGGCAACTCCTCGCGGAACCGCTGCGGCAGACAGCCCGAGACAATGATCGCCTGCCCGGGCTGGCGCGCGGCGCGCACCTCTGCCGATTCCAAAATGGTGTCCACGCTTTCCTCCTGCGCCTCGCCGATGAACGAGCAGGTGTTGATGATCAGCGCGTCGGCGTTGGCCGGATCGTTGGTGATCTCCACGCCGCCGGCCAGCAACGAGCCGAGCATGACCTCGGCATCCACCAAATTTTTGGCGCAGCCCAGTGAAATCATGCCCACACGCAACGTGGGAAGTTTTCCATTTTCTGACACGGGGGTCAGAGCGTAGGCCAAGGGCGGGACGCAATCAACCTTGGAAACCGCAGACGGACGCAATCAACGGGTCGTGGGCACCGGACTCGGCGGCAGGCGATCCACGTCGGTGTGTTTTTTGTCCAAGTCAATCATGCCCGTGCCCAGATTTTTGAGCGGGTCCGTTGGGCGACGCTGTTGCCAAGCTTGGACACCGACATACGTGAGCGCCACCAAAGCCAGGAACACCAGCACCGGCAGCGCGATTCTCCAGTTCACGCGCGAGGAGGCGAGCATCAGCCGATTGAGGAACGTCTTGGGCGCATGGGCCACGTCGGGCAGCTCGCGGAATTTTTCCGTCTGCCCCAACTCCGCGTCGAGCAGGCCGCTCAACTCCTGCAGCGGCAGCTTGAGTTGCTGCGCGTAAGAACGCACAAAGCCGCGCACGTAGGCCGGCGCAGCAAACGCGTCCCAGCGCCCAGACTCCAGCCACTGGATCTGTTCGGCCTTGAGATTGGTCCGGGCCATCACATCGGCTACCGTCCAACCGCGTTGCTTGCGCGTCTCGCGCAATTGTTCAGCGACACTTGTCACGCTGAAAAATTAGTGGCCTCGCCAAAGTCAGAAAACAAAAAGTTATCCCAAAGTTGCTGAGGCGTGCGTTTGTTTTGCGCTGGATTTGGTCGGCGCGTCAGAGAGAATGTCCGGGCATTGCGCATGGTCACGCCACAACGATGAGCACGATGGACACGGCAACCCTGACTTGTCTGGGCACCGGCGACGGTCATCCCAGCGCGGATCGCAATCACTCGGCCTTCCTCTACCGGCTCGGCGGCGTCACGCTCTTGGTGGACTGCGGCGAACCCGCCACGCGCCAACTGCGCGCGCATGGCGTGGGCGCCGACGACATTGACCGCATTCTCATCACCCATCTGCACTGCGATCATATCGGCGGGATTTTCATGTTGATGCAGGGCTTCTGGTTGCTCGGCCGCAAAAAGCCGTTGACCATCCATCTGCCCGCCGAAGGCGAAGCGCCCGTGCGCCAGATGCTCAATGCCTCGTACATCTTCCCCGAGCTGCTGGCCTTCGCCACGGACTGGCAGCCGTGGCAATGCGCGACGCCCATCACCGGCGACGGGCTGATTCTCACGCCGCATTACTCGACGCACTTGGAGGGACTGCGCGCGGCGCACGGTGCTAAACACCCGCAGAAATTTGAGGCGTTCGGCATCGCGATCGAAGGCGCAGGCAAACGCATCGCCCACAGCGGCGACATCGGCGGCTTGCACGACCTGCATCCGTTGGTGGCGCAACCGCTGGATCTGTTGCTGTGCGAAGTCGCGCATTGCGAGCCGGCGCAGCTCTTCCAATTTTTGGCGGACAAACCCATCAAGCAAATCGCCTTCACGCATGTCGGTGGGAAATGGCGTGAACGCCGCGCTGAACTGATAGGGCTGGCCCAATCGCAGCTTGGAAAAATCCCCTTCACGTTCGTGGAGGACAACCAGCGACTGACGATCTAGCGCACGCGCGCCCGTCAGTGCTGCTTCACGTTTTGCAACACGAGCAGGTCCTGCTTGTGCCGCTCGTTGTCCGCGCGGATGCGACTGGCCATCGTGCGGCTGATCGCCAGCAACAGCGAGAGCGCCACCTCGGGCATCTTCTGCGTGAACTCCACAAAGCGATCTGCCCCGATGACCAGCAGCGTGCTGTCTTCGTTGGCCAACACATCGGCCGAGCGCGGGCCTTGATCGAACAGCGAGATTTCGCCGAACACATCGCCGACGCGCAACGTGGCGATCACCGTTTCTTTGCCGGCCACCATCTGGCGCACGCGCAGCGAACCGGCCAGCACCACGTACATCGCATCGCCCGGATCGCCGTGCTCCACCACCAGCTCGAACTGCGTCACCTTGGCGATTTCCATGAACTGCGCGAAGCGGCCCAACTGTTGATCGTTCATCGCCGAGAGCATCGCCACCTTGCGCAGCGCCCCCACCGGCACGCCTGCGACCAGCGGCGACACGACGACGGGCGCGGTCAATCCCGCAGCGAGTGCGCTGGCCAGCGTCTCCTGCAACTCGGGCAGGTCGCCGGCCTTCAGCCACTTTTTGCTGGCCATGGGATAGAGCCACATGCCCGCCACGATGCGCTGTTCGGCGATCCACTCCAGCACCACCGACTGCGATACGGGCCCGTACACGACATCGTCCACGGCCCAGACTTTGTAGGCGGGTTCGGTCGCGATGGTGGTCATGGCAGAATGATTACCCGCCGCCACACGAGTCGGAAAGCCAAAAGCCTAGTGGCGGGCCGGCAAGTTGGCGGCGACGTCGAGATCAATCAAGATGTCACGCGGCTCGGCGCCCTTGTTGGGCCCGACGATGCCGCGCTCTTGCAGATCATCCATGATGCGCGCCGCGCGGGTGTAGCCCAAACGCAGCCGGCGTTGCAGCAGCGACACGCTGGCCTTCTGCTCAGAGCGGATGACCTCGATGCACTTGTTGATCAACTCTTCGTCCTCTCCGCTGGAGCCAGCCCCAAATTCATTTTCCGGCTTGGAGAGTTGCTGGTGAATGTCCATCTCGTACGAAGGCTTCCCTTGCTTGGCGATGAAATCCACGATGGCTTGGATTTCCTGATCGGTCACCAGCGCACCCTGCGCGCGTATCGGCTGCGCGGCGGAGGGCTGCATGTAAAGCATGTCGCCTTTGCCCAACAATTTCTCGGCCCCCATCTTGTCAATGATCGTGCGGCTATCCACCTTCGACGCCACCTGAAACGCGATGCGCGCGGGGATGTTGGCTTTGATGACGCCGGTGATGACATCCACGCTGGGACGCTGCGTGGCCACGATGCAGTGGATGCCCGCCGCGCGCGCCATCTGCGTGATGCGCGCGATGGCCATCTCCACATCGGCCGGCGCAGACAACATCAGATCGGCCAACTCATCAATGACCACGACGACGTAGCTGAGCTGATCGGGAATCTGAATCTCCTCCTCGCGCGGCACCACAATTTCCTCGTCCACCTCCACGGCGAATCCGCTGGAATTGGCGTCGCCCTTCTCCTTGTCGGCGTACAGCGGCAGGTCCTGCTCGACCGCAAGCACAACCTTGTCGCGCGAGCGGGTGTTGAAACCGGCGATGTTCTTCACGGCCACCTTGGCGAAAATCTTGTAGCGCTTCTCCATCTCCAACACCACCCAGCGCAATGCGAGGATCACCTTCTTGGGATCGGTGACCACCGGCACGACCAGATGCGGCAGGGTGTTGTACATCTGCAACTCCACCACCTTGGGATCAATCATCACCAAGCGCAGTTGGTCGGGCGAGAAGCGGTAGAGCAGCGAGGCGATGATGGTGTTGATGCAGACGCTCTTGCCCGCGCCCGTCGCGCCGGCGATGAGCAGATGCGGCATCTCGGCCAGATCGGAGATGATGGCGTTGCCGTAAACGTCCTTGCCGATGACCACGGGAATGCGGGCCTTGGTCTTGCTCCACTCGTCGGACTCCAGCAAGTCGCGCATCGACACCATGCACTTGGAACGGTTGGCCACTTCCACGCCCACGGAACTTTTCCCGGGCACTGGCGCGAGGATATTGATGCGCTCCGCGCGCAGCGCCGCAGCGATGTTGTTGGAGAGGGCGACAATCTTTTCCAGCTTCACGCCGGGCGCCGGATGCAATTCGTAGCGCGTGATGGTCGGCCCTTTAGTGATGTCGCCCATCGCGACCTCGATGCCAAACTGCGCCAGCGTCTGCTGCATCAGGCGCGAGTTGGCCATCATCTCCTCTTTGGTTTCTGAAGGGATCTTGCTCGGCTCGGGCACCTTCAAGAGCTCGCGCGGCGGCAGTTGGTAATTGCCGATCAACGGCGTGGCCGCCACGGCCAGCGGTTTGGATTTCGCTTTAACTTTGAACTTCACCGGCACGATGCCCAATATTTCCTCCATCGTGGCGGGGCCTTTTGCCACAGCCTCCACCGGAACAGCGGGTGCCGACGGCTCGACCAACTTGGTTTCGTCCAGCGGATCTTTCAGATTGGAGGTGACCGTGAACACCTCCACACGCTGATCCACGCCTTCCAATTCAAATTCGCCGAGCAGTTCCAGATTGATCTCCGGATGGCTGGAGATGTCCTGCTGGATTTTTTCGGACACGGCGATGCCGCCCACCGGCGCGTATTTTTCGATGCGCGAAGCGATGTTCACACCGTCGCCGTAAATGTCGCCGCCCTCGCGCACGATGTCGCCTTGATGCACACCGATGCGCAGGTTCAGATGCGGCACCGCGCGCGCCGCCTCTTGAATGCGCACCGCGCAGTTCACCGCGTTGAGCGAGCTGGGGAAACTCAGCAGCAATCCGTCGCCGATCTCCTTGAGCCATTCGCCCTCGAACTCCTCCACGATCGGCCGCAGCAATTTGCGCTGCTGCTTGATGAGTTTCATCGCCGCCTTCTCGTCGCGGTTGGACAAGCGCGTGTAGCCGGCGATGTCGGTGAACATGATGGCCGCGAGCTGACGCGTGGGGCCATCCGTCGCGGGCTTCTTTGACACGGGCATGCTCAGATCGCGCACGGTCGGCTCGGGCACCGGCTTCAAATCCGCACCCAGACTTGGCCCGACGGGATCAGCAGGATTGGCCATGGGCGCGATGGTGGTGCTGTTGCCGACAATATTTCCGAGCGTCTGATTGGCCTTCTCGAATTCCTTCTGCAACTCGCGATATTGCTGCGCCAACGCCTGAGCGCGCTCGGACAATGCTGCTTCGTCCGCGGTGAGCGGCGCGGCCGCTGCGTCCTGGGGCGCGCGCCACGCAGTCCATCGTTCTCCCAGCCATTCCACCAAACGAAAATGGGTGAGGAACAGCAGGCTCACTCCGTACAGACAGATGAGGATGATACTGGCGCCGACCGTGCCGACGTTGATGAAGATGTAGCGGTTGAGCAGCGTGCCGATGAAGCCTCCCGGATCCGTCGCGCCCAATCGGCGGGCCAGTTCATCGAATGGTCCGTGATGCAAACTCAGCGCCGCCGTGCAACTGAGCACCAACACCACCGCCCACGGCCAGCGCCGGCGCATCGCCTCCAGCTTTTCAAAAAATGCGGCCAGCGCGAAGAGCAGCAGCAGCGGCGGCAGCAGGTACGCTGAAGCGCCCACCGCGAGAAAAGCAATCTGCGCCACCCACGCGCCCACCACGCCCACGAGGTTGTGCCGCGCGGCGTTGACCTGTGTGCCGTTGAAGGCGAGGTCGTGTTTGTCGAAAGAGAAAAGGGCCAGCAACAGCAGCACCGCTAGAAAAAACAAAACCATGCCGACGACTTCGCCATAGCTTTCCTGTACGGGTTTCTCCGTGGCCTCCTTGTTCGCCATCCGCGAGTAGTAAACCACTGCCGGCCGCCTTGTGACAATCCAAAACCTCGCGCCAATCAGGGCTTGGCACTCCGGCGGGCATCTCGTACCGTGCGGCCCGATGGTGAACTTGCTGCGTTATCTTTCTCTGCTCAACACGGGCGTATGGCTGGGCATCGCGGTGTTTATGTTCATCGTGGCGATGACGATTTTCACCGCGCCGGAGGTCAACAGCCTGCTGCCGGAGAAGGCGGCGAAGGGACAGGCCGGCCAGATTTTCTTTCAGCGCTGTTATCTGGCGCAGTACATCTGCGCAGGCGCGGCGCTTGCGTTGCTGCTGTTGGAGTGGGGGATTGGCAAGATTGCATTTCCCAAATGGCGCCTCCTCTTGCTGCTGCTTATCGGTGGATTGGTGGGCGGCGGCGGCCAATGGCTGGCTCCCAAGATGGAGTCGTTGCTGCGCCAGAAGTATCCAGAATATTTTCAGCGCACGCCGCAGACTGCAGCGGCGCGTCCGGCCACTCCTGCCAGCGCGGCCACCACAGCGGCCACGGCCGAGCACGCGAAGTGGCACCGGGTTTCTGAAGGGGGCTTTGTCGCAGCGGCGGCGTTGCTGTTGATTTACTTCGGTGCCACGGCGTGGGTCGTGGGCAACGGCGCGCGCAATAAGTCCGCACGGGGACGGCTGGGCGTGCTCACAACTTCTTAGCGCGACGGCGAACGGGCGGGCGCACCGCCGTGGCATCGTTCCACAGCCCTTCCAAGTTATACTCCTCGCGCACGCGCTTCACCATCACGTGCACCACGACGTCGAAGTAATCAACGACGACCCACTGACTTTGCTGCGCGCCTTCAGGTTTGCCCGCGTGCTGGCCGTGGTCGCGCTGCAAACGATCCACAATCTCATGCCAGATGGAGCGGACGTGCGGCTCGCTGTTGGCAGTGGCGATGACAAAATAATCCGTGATGCTCGACACGCCGCTCACATCGAGCACAACGATGTCCTCGGCTTTTTTAGAGTCGGCATATTCACGGCAGAGTTGGGCGAGTTCTTTGGGTTTCATTAAGTGTACAATTTCAATTCGCGGATGGCACCGGCAACGGCGGCTGGCACCAAGTGATCAATGGACAAACCAGCGCGTGCGCGCCGGCGAATGTCGGAAGCCGCCACCGCCATCGGCTGGCCACGCAGCCAAGTGCCGTGGAATGGCGCGGGGAAATCCACCGGCGTTTCTCCGGGACGCGACATGACGGCGAACGTCACCAGCGCAGCAAGCGCGGCAGCCTCACGCCACTGCGGCAAAGTAGGGACGTGATCGGCACCGATGAGATAATGCAGGGACGCCCCCGTGAATCGCGCAGCGTAATCGCGCACGGTGTTGATGCTGTACGACGCGGAGGCGCCGTCGCGGGCCATCTCTTGCGCGTCCACTTCGCAATCGTTCCAACCGGCAAACGCCAATCGCAACAGGCGCAGACGATGAGGCGCGGCGGCGGGCGTTTCATCGGTCTTGAAGGGCGAACGCGCGGCGGGGATGAGAAAAAGCCGGGTGAGCTGCAGCTCCTCAATCGCGGCGCGCGCCACCATGACGTGCCCCAAGTGGACGGGGTCGAAGGACCCGCCAAACAATCCGATCCGTTGCGCGGCGGCCATCAGCGGAAGTTGAAACGCTCTTTGCGCATCTCCATTTTCTGGACGTAGCCTAACGCAGCGCGTGCCCCGACGCAACCCAGCAGGCCCGCTGAATTTTCCAGAGAAATCATTTGTGAACCACTGCCAATAGTGTTAACAAGTTCGCTTTGCCTATTGTGGGCACAGTGTTAGAACCAACCTGCTGCCTGTGGGTGGTGCCAGTGACGGTGTTTAATGACTGTCGCGGTGCTGACTGCAGGTGGCCTTAAGGAAACGGGATATGTCGCAACATCGCAGTCTGCGTGCAGTTAGTGCCCTTGGGGGCAAGCGCAACGTGCTTCGCCGCTATGAGCGGGTGGCGTTGCTCAAGCAACGTGGTCGCTGGAAAGCCGGCGAGCGCGTGATCGGTTTGGTCAAGACCAAGCCGCCAGTATAAAGCGGCGCGCAGTCGCATTAGTTGCGGGCTTTGGCCCAGGGGAGAGCCTGTTTCCAGTTGGAGATTGGGGTTGGTTGTCCGTTACCCACAACTGTGCGACTGCAGAAATTTCTAGCGGAAGCCGGTGTGGCTTCACGAAGGGCTGGAGAGGAAATGATCCTCGCCGGCAAAGTGAAGGTTAACGGTCGAGTCGTCCGCACCATGGGCACCTGCGTTGATCCGCAGGTTGACATGGTGAGCATCGGCGGCAATCCCATCCAACTTAAGCGCAAGCTTTATGTGGCAGTCCACAAGCCGCGCGGGCATGTGTGCACGCGCAGCGATGAGCGGGATCGGCCCATCTTGGGCGAGTTGTTGCCGCCGGAATGGCAGCACCTCTACCCGGTGGGACGGTTGGATCGGGATAGCGAGGGGTTGATCTTTGTCACAAATGACGGGGCGTTCGCATTGCGTGTGACGCATCCGCGGCACCGCATGGGGAAAGTCTATCTGGCGGAAGTGGCTGGCAAAGTCACCCCGGCAGTGATGACCAAGCTGAAGCGCGGCGTGGAGCATCAAGGCGAACGATTGCAACCGCGAGCGGCGCGGTTGCTCATGGCCAACAACACCCGAAGCATCGTGGAATTGGAATTGGCCGAAGGCAAGAACCGCGAGGTGCGCAGGATTTTCGCAGTGCTGGGCATCGAAGTGTTGGCGCTGCGGCGAGAACAGATCGGCCCGATCAAGTTAGGCGAACTGCGCGTTGGCAAATGGCGAATGTTGAGCGAAACGGAAATTAACTCGGTACTAAACACAAAATGAAAGCGAACCACATCCTCACACCAGTAATGGTGGCGGCGTTGACCGCCGCCGCGTGGGCACAAGCGGCGCCAGCCGCGCCTGCCAAACCTCCGATTGTTACGGCACCCGTTGCTGCACCAGCGGCACCTGCGCCCATAGCAGCGCCGCCCGCAGCATTGCCACCGGGCGTTATTGATACTGGCGCTGCGCCCGGCGTACCCGCGCTTGCTGCATCTGATGCGCCGCCGGCCGGCACACTCTGGATCGGCACCATCGGCAGCGGCAGTGTGGTGGCACGTGGTGGCGCGACTGTCTTCAGCCATCCGGTGTTCAAATTTGAGAAGGGCGAACCGGTGTTCATCTTGGAAGAGGTGACGCTGAAAAACGTCAAGGCCGGCGAACCCAAACAGTGGCTGCGCGTGCAGGTGCCCGGCAATGTCGGCCTGTGGGTGCACAGCAAGTTCCTTGTGCCCGGCCCCAATCCGCAGACCTTCACCGTCGCCGGCACCAAGCTCAATGTGCGCGCAGGTCACGGTGATAATTTCCCCGTCCTCGGCACACTGGTCAAAGGTGACACGGTGCTCGTCACGGCACGCAAGGTCAACGAATGGCAGGAGATTGCCGCGCCGTTGAACACCTTCGTGTTCGTCGCTGCGGAATTGGTCGTCAAGCAAGCCGCTGGCACAGGCCCGCTGGTTTCCAATGTGGTGACATTGCCCGATCCCACCCTCAGCAAAGTGCTGCCGAAGATCCCCAGCCAAGGCAATCCGGGAGTGAATCCTGCAGCATCTGGCCGCAAGGACACCCGCCCGCCATCGGACACCATCATCTCCGTGCCGCTGGAATCCTTCGATCCCACGCGCAAAAACACCGATCCGTCCGAGGCATTCCCCGCGCCGCCCATTCCGATCAAGGCGAACCCGCCGGCAGGTTTGAAAAACCCGAAGACGGGTTTGGCACCGGCACCCGCCAAAGTGGCAGGGACGCCTGCGACTCCCGACAAGGAAACCCCGGCAAAAATCACTGGCAATAATCCGTCGGCACCGACTGAGACCGTCAAGCCGACCGAGCCGGCCAAGGTTGTCACCGCGCCCACGCCGCCAGTCACCACGCCAACGTTGCCCGTGATTCCTGCGCCGACGGAACCGGCAAAGATTGTTGCTGTGGTGCCGCCCGTTGAGCCCATCAAGCCCGCGGCCACCACACCCACCGCTCCCGTGCCCGCCGTGACCAAGACCGAAGTGCCCACCGAGAAACCGCCGGTGCGCATTATCGTCCGCGAAGGCATCGTGCAGCGCACCTTGAACATCCAAGCCCCCGCGCCGTTTGTGCTGGAGCATCTGGAAAGCGGCAAGGTCATCAACTACCTGCTGCTCGACAATCCCAAGCTGCCGCTGAAAATGCTGCGCGGCCGTCGCGTGCTCATCACGGGCGAGGAAGCCATTGACCCGCGCTGGCCGGACACCCCGGTGTTGCAGGTCAAGACGCTCAAGACCACCGACGACCTTGAACCCTAAGTGACCACCGTCACAGCGGACAACCTCATCGATGGTCGGGCCATCGCCGAGGAGATCCATCAAGAGACTCGCCAGATTATCACCCGGCTGTACGACAACGGTCTGCAGCCGGGTTTGGCTTTCATCCGTGTCGGTGAGGATCCCGCGTCCAAAGTGTACGTCGGGATGAAGGAGAAGACCTGCACGCGGCTGGGCATCCGTTCCCGTACCGAGGTGCTGCCCGAGGCCACCGAGCAGAAAGATCTGCTGCGCCGCATCGCTGAACTCAATGCCGATCCCACCGTCCACGGCATCCTCGTGCAGGCTCCGTTGCCCGCGCACATTGACAGCGCTGCGGTGTTCAACACCATCTCGCCCGGCAAAGATGTGGACGGCTTTCACCCGGTGAACATGGGCAAGTTGCTGCTGGGTGATCCCAGCGGCTTTGTGCCCTGCACTCCCGCCGGCGTGCAGCAACTGCTCCTGCGCACCGGCATCGCCACCGCCGGCGCGGAGGTAGTCGTGCTGGGACGCGGCAACATCGTGGGCAAACCGCTGGCGGCTTTGCTGCTTCAAAAGGCGCGCGGCGCTGATGCTACCGTCACGCTCTGCCACTCGCGCACGCGCCACATTGCCGAACATTGCCGACGCGCGGACATCCTCGTGGCCGCGATGGGCGTCGCCCATTTTGTGAAGGCTGACATGGTCAAGCCCGGCGCGATCGTCATTGATGTGGGCGTCAATCGTGTGGCCGATGCCGCCGCGCCGAACGGCTCCAAGCTGGTCGGCGATGTGGACTTCGATGCCGTGCGCCTAGTGGCCGGCCGCATCACACCCAATCCCGGCGGGGTCGGTCCGATGACCATCGCCATGCTCCTTTCTAACACCGCCCGCGCCGCCGCGCAGGCCCTCGGAATCAAAATTGACTGACCATGGAACCCACTCGCATCCTGCCTGACCTGCAATGCTCCGTCCTCTGCGAAGATATCCGGCAGGAGATGAACAGCAACTTCATCCTGCTCGGCGTCATCAATCACATCGTTGTGCCCAAGCTGCCGGTGACGGCGCTCAAGCTCTGCATCTTCAACCGCTGGGTGGCAGGGATCGGGCAGTTCGCTGAATGCGTCCGGCTCATCGCGCCCGACGGCTCCACGATGATGCGCGAGAGCCGGTTGAAATTCCAACTGCAGAGCCCCTCGCACAGCGCCACCAACGTGTCGGTCTTCGGCCAGATTGAATTCCAACAGCCGGGCATCTACCACATCGAAGTCATCGTGGATGACGTGCTCAAACTGCGTTTCCCCGTGCCAGTGCTGGAAGCCCCGTCGAACCCAGCAGCACCCGAGGCGAAGCCGGAGGCTTGATGGCTGGCCATGGACCCCGATCCGCCAGCGATCGCGCAGCCTGTCCCCTCTGAAAACCCAACGGCTGCTTGGCAGCCCTTCACCCCGCGTGGCGTGGCCGCGTTCGCGCGCGCATCCACGTGGTGCTTGTGGCGGGCGCAATTGTTGGTGGCGCTCTTCATCGCGGGCACATGCGTCTGGCTGGTGCACAGCCAATGGATGCCAGTCGTGGACGAGGCGATCGCCCATCTGCCCACTCCCGGCGGTGCCATTGCACAAGGCCGATTGCAGTGGCCCGACAATGAACCGCGCGCGTTGACGCGGCTGACGGAGCCTTCCTTTCTGCACATCATCGTGGACCCGCTCAATGCGGAAGATCACAGCCAAGTGGCCGACGTGCAGGTGGAATTCCAGGAGCGCCGGCTGCAGTTGGCGTCGCTGTTCGGTTTTGTACGCGTCGCGTATCCCGCCCAGTTCAACTTGAGGCTGGAGCGCGAATGGCTGGCGCCGTGGTGGGGATCGCGCCGCCCATTTTTACTGGCGGCACTGGGCGCGGGCATCGTGGCGGTGCTCATGTTCATGTGGACGCTGCTGGCATTGGCTGCGGCGTGGGCCGTGCGCACCGTCGCCTTTTTCTCCGACCGCGCAGGAGGCTACGCCGCCTGCTGCCGACTGGCCGGCGCAGCGTTGATGCCCGGCGCGGCGTTGATGGGCATGGGCATCCTTTGTTACGCGCTGGGATTGCTCCCGCTCATCGGTGTGCTGATGGTTTACGGACTGCACCTCGTGGTCAGCGTCGGCTACCTTTTCTTGGCGCCATTCTATTTGGAGAAATTGGAGACGGTTGCTGCGGCAACAAATCCATTCGCGGCACCGTCGCAGACGTCCGACGAAGCCGCGCCCGCAAATCCATTCTCGGGCGAGCCGCCGCCCAATGTTTGATGGAGGACAACAACGCATTGCCTCCCGGCAGAATTTTCGATAAGTTCAGTGCGTGACGTTCTGGGTGCGTTGGTTGGAGGTTTTCCTGCTGGTGACGATGGTGACGGGCTGCAATCGCCCGGCTGCTGTTCATCGTGCGGGCGATGATGAGCGCGAGCCGTTTTATCTCAAAGGCCAAGACCATGTTCGCCAGCTCAATTATGAGGAGGCGATCAACTCATTCCACAAGGCGCTCGAACTGAATCCGCAATCAGCGGCCGCGCACAAAGAGCTGGGCATCCTCTACGAAAAGCACAAGGGCGACCCCGCTGCGGCCATCTATCATTACCGGCGTTACCTCAAATTGATGCCCGAATCGCCGCTGGCCAAGGACATCGAAGATCGCGTCGCCGGTTGCCAGATTGATTTGGTGGAGGAGATGAAACGCACCGGCGCGATTGATCTGCGCCGCAAAGAGGTCGTGGAGCTGCAAGCCAAGCTCACCCAACTTGAGCAGCAGCACACCGTGTTAAAACACGAGAACGACGTGCTGCGTCAGCGTCTGCAGACCGTCAACCCCGCGCTGGCCAACATCGTGCCGCCACCGCAGCCGACACCACCCGCGCCCGCACCGCAGTCGCCCACATCGAAGGCCGCCGATAAATCCGCCAAGCAAACCGCACCGACCGCCGCGCCCGTGACATCCGCTACTGCCGCCAAAAAACACACGGTGGGGGCCAGCGAAAATCCCACCAGCATCGCGCGCCGGTACGGCATCAAGGCGCAGGATTTGATCGCGGCCAATCCGGGATTGGATCCCAAACGACTGGTCATCGGCCAGACTCTGACGATCCCCCGTCCTTGACAGCGCGGCGCGGTGGGCGCTCCATTATCTCCTGCCGTGCCCGCGTCCAATCTCCATCGCGTCTGTCTTGTGGCCGTCACCGCGTTTTGGTTGGTGATGAACTATCTGCTGTGGCAGGCGGAGTTCTTTGGCTCGCCGGTGCCGCCGCTCACCATCGCCAAGCGCATGCTGGATCCCGAGCAATCCATTTCGCATTTCGACATCTATCATCATGGCGACTGGCGCCAGCATCATGCGCCCATCGGTTCCTTCACGTGGCTGGGGCAAGTGTACGATCAGAATGGCAGGGCTATCCAACTGGACAATCGCATCCGCAAAGTCGGTGGCTACGGAATCAACTGGGATAGCACGCCACCGGAAACGACAGGCACCGTCGAGCTGCCCGGCGGCCAGCAATTGGCGTTTGATCTGGATCTGGATTTTGACGCGCAGCTTGATTGGCGCGCCTTCATCGTGACCTTGGGCAGTGGGCGCCCCGGCGTGGCGGATGGTTGGGATCTCAAACTCAACAGCAACAGCACCAGCCAGAAAATCGCCTTCACCCTGCGCAACAGCACCGGGACCACCAACACGGTGGAGAAAACATTCGCGCAATTGCAAACGTCGAAGGCGCGGCTGGAGACCGCCACGTGGTTGGTGACGCAGAGCATGGGCATCCAAAATCAATGGACCGACTATCTGCTGGCCACGTTGTTCGGGTCGGGCGATGCGGCCTCGCCGGCGCTGGCCCGATCCTCAAGCGCGCTGGAGTGGGAAGGCCGTTACGCCATGCTGCCCGATTACAGCCCGCGCCTGCGCGTGTACCGGCTGCGCGCGCCGGTGATGGGTTCGCAGGAGATCGTGGCGTACATCGGGCGCGGCGGGGAGTTATTGCGCGCGCACATTCCTGTCGTCAACGTGGACATTCTCAACCGGCAATATTATCCCCAACGCAAACCCCGCGAATGATCGAGCTGGACAATCTGGTCAAACGGTTCGGCACGCTGACGGCCGTTAATCACCTCAGCCTCACGGTCAAGCGCGGCGAATTTTTCGCCGTGCTCGGCCCCAACGCCGCCGGCAAGACGACCACCATCAAAATGCTCGTCGGCCTCATCCGCCCCAGCGAAGGCCACGCGCGCATCTGCGGCTGGGATGTGGAGCAGCATCCGTTGGAGGTGCGGCGCCGCCTCGCGTACGTGCCCGACTTCCCGTTCCTCTACGACAAACTCACGCCGATGGAATTCTTCCGATTCACCGGCCAGCTCTTCGGCATGACAGACGAGCTGATGGACAAGCGTACCTCGGAGTTGATCCCGCGCTTCAGTTTGCAACCGTATCTCAACGAGACCATCGAGAGCCTCTCGCACGGCACGCGGCAGCGCGTGGCAATTGTCTCAGCACTGATGCACGCGCCGGAGGTGTTCGTGCTGGATGAACCGATGGTGGGACTGGATCCGCATCATGCGCGGGTGTTGAAGGATGTGCTCAAGGAGCAGACGCAACAGGGCATGACCATCTTCCTCTCCACGCACCAACTCAGTGTCGCCGAGGAAATGGCCGACCGCATCGGCATCATCCACAACGGCCGGCTCATCGCCTTGGGCACGGCGGAGGAGCTTCGCGTGATGAGCGGCAGCGGCGGCGCGTTGGAGGAGGCGTTTCTGATTCTCACGCGCGAGGATGACGAAGGCGAGATGGCGCGGCGCCAACTGCATCAGGAAGTCCCGCGCAAACCCGCGCCGGGATCTGGCCCTTAAAGCCCCGCTGCCGCCATGTCCAGCAGTCCCTCCACGCCGCCCAGTCCACCTACAAAGGTTTTCATGCTGGGGTTATTGCTGCGCGTGAACGCACTGCAAGCCTGTCGCCGTCTCCAATCCGCCGCCAATCACTCGCGGTTTTTGTCGTGGATCATCAGCCTCTTCGTCCTGGGTTATCCAGTCGTCGCAGCGGGCCTGTTCACTCTGGGACTGCGCCGCTTGTCCACCGCGCAAGGCATCGGCAGCACGCTCATCGAGGAGATGGTGTTCCTGCTCTTCGCATTCCTGTTCACGATGTTGCTCTTCAGCAACGTGGTGGTGGGCTACTCCAATCTCTTCCGCAACCGGGAAGCCTCGTGGCTGTCCACCCTGCCCATCCCCGCGTCCGCCATCTATCAATGGAAGTTCATCGAATCCACCATCGTCGCTTCGTGGGCCTTTCTCTTATTGGTGACCCCGTTGCTGGTGGCGTACGGGCTGCACTATCAGGTGCCGTGGCATTTTTATGTGCTCACCTTCTGCCTCGTTGCGCTCTTCGTCGTGCTGCCGGCGGTGCTGGGTTGTTGGCTGGCCATCGGGATGGCGCGCTATCTGGAGCGCCGCATGATCTGGATCTTTGGCATCCCCATCTTGCTGATATTGCTGATCGGGATTTACCAGTACATGCGCCCGGCAGAGGTGCTTGACGAGGCGATCTCCATCCAAGCCGGCAGCGAGCGACTGCGACTGCTCAGCAAGGCGCGCTTCGCGCAGTTCCCGTTCATGCCCAGCTACTGGCTCTCCAAGTCTGTCGTGGAATGGAAAGACGGCGTGCACAGTCTGGCCGGATTTTATTTTCTGGTGCTGCTGAGCAACGCCCTCTTCTTCGGGTACATCGGCATGACACGCACCGGCGGCTTCTTTCTGCGCACCCTCACTGACTCGCACAGTCGCGGCGTCAATCTGTTGCTCGGCTGGCAAACGCTCTTGCAACACATCGGGCGCGCCTGCGCCGTGATGGCGCTGGGCTGCGTGTTCCTGCCTTACTTCAACGTCACTCCCGCACTGCGCGCCGCGCGGGCGGACATGACCGCCGTGTGCGCCCAAGCGCAGACCAACATCGAGTCCAATCAATGGCTGCCCATCCAGGTCGGCACGTACGAGGCCAGTGTCGTGGCGTTGGGCATGAGCAATGCCATCGAGGAACTGGGCCGAAATCTTGGCCCCAGCCAGCTCGGCCATTTTGCGTTGACGCCATCAGCCGTGGCGGCCATCCAGCCCGGCTATCGCGAGTTGATGCCGCGGATTGAAAAGCACCGCGGCTTTGTCGGCTTGGAAACATTGCAGGCCGAATTTCAATTGCGCTTGAACGAGCAATTCCGCGAGCAGCTTTCCGGATGGGACCTGCTGCGCAACCGGTCGGCGCTGCGCATCGTCAACGCGGAATCACGGGGCGCTCAAGTCACAGCCCTGCTCCTGCTGACCATCCCGCTGTCCGCGGCGTTCGCTTTCATCACAGGATGGCGCGCGGCGTATTGCGTGGCCGGACTGTTGCCGTCACTGGTGATGCTGGGGTTTGGATACAACGCAGGACTCGCCTCCTTGGCAAATCTGGGCATCGGCGCGTGGCTGACCTTGTTCGCCGGCGCAGGACTGATCGCCGAGGCCAGCGGATTGTGGCAACGCCTGGCCGCCTCCCAAAAATCCGCATCCTCGCGCAGCGTGCTGGAGCGGTTGATCAGTTGGGTGCCCTTTGTGGCGGCGTCCACGCGCGCGCTTTTGATCAAAGACATCCGCATCTTCTGGCGCGACACCAGCCAGTGGCTGCAATCGCTCGTGCTCTTTGGCATCTTGGGCGTGTACATGATGAACCTGCGCTACTTCACGCAGCAGTTCACCAGCGACTACTGGCTCTACGTGGTGGCCTATATGAACCTGGCGGCGTGCGCGCTCAACCTCGCCACATTGACCACGCGCTTTGTGTACCCGCAATTTTCGCTGGAAGGCAAACGGCTCTGGATCGTCGGCATGGCGCCGATGGGACTGGCGCGGGTCGTGTTGGTCAAACTGGGATTGGCCGTGGCCGTCTCGACAATGATTTCGCTGCCGCTCATCATCCTCTCCGGGCGCATGCTCAATCTGCCCGCCGCCGAGATCGCCTATTTTTCCGGCGGCATCCTCATCATGCTTCTCACCTTGAACAGCCTGGCCATCAGCATGGGCGTGCTCTACCCCAATCTACGCGAGGAAAATCCCAGCAAGATCGTCAGCGGCTTCGGCGGCACCTTCTGCCTCGTGCTGAGTTTCATCTACATTGGCATCGGCGTCATCTGCATGGGCTTGGGTTCGCCGTGGAAATCGCCGTGGCACCTGTTTGGCCCGCCGTCCTTCCCAGTCAAACTGGCAGCCCGCAGTCTGTTCCTGCTGCTCTCGCTCGGTTTGGGACTGTTGCCGCTGCTGTATGCGCGGAAAAAGCTCTCCGAAATCGAGCAGTGACCACAATATACGGTGGCCTACTGGCGACTCACCCACAACATCTGCTTTACAAGGCGGGGAGCTGGCCTATAGTTCGAGCATGTCGGCTTACGATGGTTCCAGCAGTTTGGTGGAGGAAGATTTCCCCGCAATCGCAGCCAATCCGCGTCCCCGCACCGCCGACAGGGCTGAATTGGAAACGCAGGTGGGGGATTTGCAGAAGCGCATCACCGACCTCACGCGTGAATTGTCCACCGCGGAACGCGAACGTGCGACGGTGGAAGAATCGCGCCGCCGCTTCAGCGAGTTTGAGACCGGCCGCGAAGAGTTGCTCAACGAAATGACGCGCAGTCTGGGCCTGCTGAATGAGGCCGAGCAAAACAGCCGCCGTGATGCCGAACAGATGGCCCGCACCATCGGGGACCTGCGCGAGGCGTTGGGAAAAGTGGCATCGCTCGCCGACATCGACACGCATCGCGACGAGTGGAAGCTCGAACTCACCCGCAACCTCACCACGCTGGAAAACGCCCGGATGGAACTCAACTCCGCGCGCATCAAATGGCCGCTGCTCTCGGCACAATCTTTACCCGCGTCAGTCTTAACCGACGGCGCACACAACGCGCACCCAACCAATCCGCTGCTGCCGCAAACCTTCGGCCAACTCTGTCTCATCGGACTGGCCGTTTCGTGGCCGTTGCTGTTGCTGGGCATGGCCGTGTTTCTTTACATCATCACCCGTTAAGCACCGCGATGTTCTGGAAGCGAAATAAAACTCCCGCCATCACCAGCCGCGCGCAGGATCTGCAGCTTGAGATTGCCGATCTCACCTCAAAGATTTCCCAGCTCCAAACGCAGCTCGGCCACACCGCGCCCGTCTCGCCGCCCACCACGCAATTGTTGGAACCGCCGCCGCAAGCTGCGCCCATCGCCATTCCGGAAATGGACTGCACGCCGCCGCGCCGAACCGTGGAGGAGTTCAACACCGCCGCGCACTACAACGCGCAGGGCATGCGCAAATTCGATCTCTTCGGTCTGTGGCTGCGCCTGCGCGAATACCTCGGTCCCATCGGCCCGCCCAATCCCAAATTCACCACGTACCTCGCCGTGAACGCCGTGGCCGGACTGCCTGCACTGCGCCGCGAAAAAAAAGTGGCCCGCAACCGCGTGATTGTCCTCGCGCTGATTCTCATCATCGTATTATGGGCGGTGCTATCCACGGTCATCCCGCAGCTCTGAGCCGGCATCGACTGCAAACGTCTGCGGGGATTTTCACTGTCACTTTCACTCACGTCGGGCTGGCGTGTCTGTATTTTCCAAACGCGATTCGAATCTCCATCCACACGCGACAACCCGAAAACGCCGCGCACCAAAGTTGGCTCGTCACCACGGCAAAAGCCATCGAGTCCATCTTGAAAGGAAACACGCCCGCGGTGCTGCCGCCGCTGGATCTCGCATCGGGCACGTTGTTTCAGGTTCAAGTTTGGAAACAACTCCAGCGCATCCCGCGCGGGCAAACGCGCAGCTACGCTCAAATCGCTGCGGCCACCAGCCGGCCACGCGCGGCTCGGGCCGTCGGCGCGGCGTGTGGCGCGAACCCCATCCCGCTGCTCATTCCCTGTCACCGCGTCATCGCCAGTGACGGCACGCTCGGCGGATTCTCCGGCGGACTGGAATGGAAGCGTCGCCTGCTCGCCATTGAGCGCACTAAAAATTGTTGAGCACGTCGATCAATTCCCGCAGCCGCCCGTAACTCTTGCGGTCAAAACCGAACCTCATCCGCGCCAGCGCCACTTCATCGTTGTCATCGCGCTCCTCGTCTGTCGGCCCGATGAGCCGCATCGCATCGCCGGTGATGATGTCGGCGAAATCCGCGTTCACGCCCGCCAACGCCGTGGCCGTGGGCGCGCGCTGCAATCGCATCACCAGTTGATCGCGCACGAAACGTGTCGAGTGAAAGTTCCGGTAGAAGCGCGTAATCCAACGCACCGCCTGCGCCGGGTCATCGGTGATCTGGTACAGATTCAGATCATCCTGCGAGATGAGTTGGTCGCGCAGCAGATGATCGCGCACGTTGCGGTCCCACGTTTTCCAGTACGTGCCGCCGGGGCGATCCACGAGCACCAACGGCATCAGCCGGCTCTTGCCCGTCTGCATCAACGTCAGCGCCTCGAACCCTTCGTCCATCGTGCCGAAGCCGCCGGGGAAAAGCGCCAGCGCGTCGGAGTGCCGGATGAACGTGAGCTTGCGCGTGAAGAAATATTTGAACGTGATGAGTTTCTTGTCGTGCTCAATCACGGGATTCGCGCCCTGCTCCCACGGCAGGCGGATGTTCGCGCCAAAACTTTTCTCCAACCCCGCGCCTTCGTGTCCCGCCTGCATGATGCCCGGGCCAGCACCGGTGATGACCATCCAGCCAGCGTCCGCGCTGAGCCGCGCGAACTCCACCGCTTGCTGATATTCCACCTTGGTCGGCGCGATGCGTGCGGAACCGAAGATGGTCACCTTGCGCGTTGCCGAATACGGCGCGAAGAGTTTGAAGGCGTAGCGCAACTCGCGCAGCGCGGTCTGAATGACGCGTACATCGCCGCGATGCTCCACGTCGCGCATCAACTTCAGCGCGTTCTCGATGATGTCGGCGACCAAGTCCGTGTTGTGCCCGCCGCCTTTCAACGCGATCAGCTCCGCGATGCGCCGCGTCAACTCCATCTCTGCCGCCGTGCGCTCTCTCTTTTGCATCTCGGCAGAGTAGCCATCGGCAACCGCGCTGCCAACTGGCGAACCATACATTCCGTTCTGGCTGGACGCTTGATTGCGCCTCTTTCGGCTGATACTTTCCCCGCTTCTTGGGCTGCCTGATGGACTATAAAAGCACACTCAATCTGCCGCGCACGGACTTCGCGATGAAGGCCGACCTCGTCACGCGCGAGCCGCAGCGACTGGCGCAGTGGGAAGCCGCCGGTCTTTACGCGCAGATCCAGCAACGCCGCGCGGGTGCGCCCAAGTTCGTGTTGCACGACGGCCCGCCTTTCGCCAATGGCGATGTTCACGTCGGCACCGCGCTCAACAAAATTCTCAAGGACATCATCCTCAAGTACCAGTCGCTGCGCGGACGTCATGCGCCGTACGTGCCCGGCTGGGATTGCCACGGGTTGCCCATCGAGTTCAAAGTGTCGCAGGAGATGCGCAAGGCCGGCGACACCTCGGCCGAACCCGCCGCCATTCGCAAGGCGTGCGAGGCTTACGCGCGCAAATACATCGACCTGCAGCGCACGCAATTTCAGCGCCTCGGCGTGCTCGGCGACTGGCATCGGCCCTATCTCACGCTCGACAAGGAATACGAGGCGGACGAGCTGCGCCTCTTCGCCGACATCGTGGAGAAGGGTTTTGTTTATCGCGGCAAGAAGCCCGTGTACTGGAGCATCCCCTGCCGCACCGCGCTGGCCGAGGCGGAGGTGGAGTACGCCGACCACGTGAGTCAGAGCGTGTTCGTGAAATTCCCCGTCGTCGGCCAACCCAAAACCTTCGTCCTCATCTGGACCACCACGCCGTGGACGTTGCCCGCCAATCTCGCCGTCGCCTTTAACACCAAGTTCACCTACCAACTCGCGCGCGTGGGCGATGAGACCTATCTCGTCGAGACGATGTTGCTGCCCAAAGTCGCCGCCACGTGCGGTTGGGAAAGTCACGAGATCATCCGCACCGTGTACGGCGATGAACTGGCCACGCTGGAATATCAGCATCCGTTCTGCGCGCGCACGGGACGTTTGTTGGCGGCGGAGTTCGTGGAGAATTCCACCGGCACCGGCTTCGTCCACATCGCGCCCGGTCACGGCACCGACGATTACAATCTGGGCCGCGCGCACGGGCTGCCCATCTACTCGCCCGTGGACGACGAGGGCCGCCTCGCACACACCGGTGACTTGCCCGCTGCGCAGCAGTTGCCCGCCGGTCTCATCGGCAAAGCCATTCTCGAAAAGGCCGGCAAGAGCGAGGCGAACGAAGCGGTCATCGCCTTGTTGCGCGAACTCAACGCGCTGGCGCTTCAGGAAAATTACACGCACAGCTACCCGCATTGTTGGCGCAGCAAGACGCCGGTCATCTTCCGCGCGATGGATCAGTGGTTCATCAAGATTGACCACGACGGCTTTCGCCAGCGCGCACAAGAAACCATCGGCCACGTGCATTGGGTGCCCGATTGGGGACAGCGCCGCATCGAATCGGCCGTCGGCACGCGCCCGGATTGGTGCATCAGCCGCCAGCGCAGTTGGGGCGTGCCCATCCCCGCCTTTTACGACGCGCAACAAAATCCCATTCTCGACGCCCGCATCGTGCGCGCCGCCGCCGATCTTTTTGAGAAGCACGGCAGCAATGTCTGGTTCGAGAAATCCGCCGCCGAATTATGGGCGCTCTTGAAACCTGCCGGCTGGACCGGCCCCGAACCCGTCGCCAAATCGCACGACACGCTCGATGTCTGGATTGATTCGGGCAGCTCCTCTCGCGCCGTGCTCATGCGCCGCGCGGAATTGCAGCACGCCGCAGAACGCGAAGGCGCTGAACCTGCCGCTGCGTGGCGAGCCGATGTGTATCTGGAAGGCTCCGACCAACATCGCGGCTGGTTCCAATCTTCGTTGCTCCTCTCGCTGGCGGGCAACGGCGCTGCACCGTTCAAGACCGTCATCACCCACGGATTCATGGTGGATGCGGACCGCGAGAAAATCTCCAAAAGCAAACAGACCGGATACGAGAAACCGCAGACGGCCGATGCCTACGTGAAAACGCACGGCGCGGATGTGTTGCGCCTCTGGGTCGCCTCGCAGGATTTCCGCAACGACATCGTCGTGAGCGAAGAGCGCATCCGCAAGGTCAGCGAGACTTATCGCAACCTGCGCAACACGCTGCGTTATCAACTCTCCAATCTTTTCGACTTCGACCCCGCAACGCACGCCGTGCCCGATGCCCAACTCACGCCGCTGGACCGCTGGGCGCTCGGCGAATTCGCCGCGCTCGAAGTGGCTGTGCGCGCTGCGTACGACGCCTTTGAGTTTCACGTCGTCTATCAGCGCGTGAGCCAATTCGCCGCCGTTGAACTTTCTGCCATTTATCACGACGTGGTGAAGGACCGGCTTTACACCGACGCCGCCCATTCGCCGCGCCGTCGCGCCACGCAGACCGCGCTGCACAAAATCGTCTCCGGCCTCTGCCAGATGCTCGCGCCCATCCTCGCCTTCACCGCCGATGAAGCGTGGGAATTCATCCCTGGCCGCAGCGTGCCCTCCGTGCATCTGGCCGACTGGCCCGCGACCGGCAACGCCTTATCCGAAGCCGACCGCGATAATTGGAATCAGCTCTTCGCCCTGCGCGAAGTGGCGTTGCCCGAGTTGGAAAAAGCGCGTCAAGCCAAGCTCATCGGCAAAGCGCTCGAAGCGAAAGTTACACTCACCGGCAACCCCGAATCGCTGGCCGCCGCGCGCGCGCAGGCCGCTACCTTGCGCGAGTTGCTCAACGTCTCGCAGCTCGAATGGCGCGAGGACAGTGCTGCGGACAAAGTCACTGTCACCGTTGCCAAGGCCGACGGCGCCAAGTGCGAGCGCTGCTGGCATTGGGAAGACGACATCGGCGCAGCCCCAGCCCATCCCACCCTCTGCGGCCGTTGTGTCGAGGCGGTGCCGAAGTCCTGATTTATCACCGGCTGCTGTTGCCAAAGCAGCACGGCACGCCGCGGGCACGAGTCAGACTTTGGGCTCCCAGCCCGGACGATATTCGCGGCCCCAATATTGTTTCACCGCATCGTCGTCGCCCACAATCTTGCCGGTCTTCGCATCACAATTGATGGTGCGCCCGGCGCGGTAGGCGATGTTGCCCAGATGACAAAGCCGCGTGCTGATCTGCGCGTCGCCAATCTCCGCATTGAGTTTCTCGCCCGAGCGCACCGCGTTGAGGAAGTTGCCGAAGTGAAAACCATCGCTCCACTTGCCCGGCACGTTGGCGGTCTCCTTGCCGGCGAGGTCGTGGATTTTGTAGCCGCTGCCGATAATTGAAAGCGTGCCGCTCTCGCCGTAGAACGTGACGAGCGGGTGATTCTCCGGCTTGCGCGCGTGACTGCTGCTCTGTTCCCACGCGATGCCCACCTTGCCGAAATCGTACACGGCGTAGGACGTGTCAGGCGTCTCCTGATCATCCTCGAAATGGTAACGCCCGCCGCCGCAGGTGACGCGCGTGGGATAATCCACACCCAAACCCCAGCGCGCGACGTCCAGAAAATGCGGGCCGTTGTTCTGCATCTCGCCGCCGCCCCAGTGCCACATCCAATGCCAGTTATAGTGGACGATATTATCTTTGTAGGGCCGCTCCGGCGTGGGGCCTTGCCAGCTTTTCCAGCCCTCGACCCCGAGCCATTCGGGCAACGCGGCGATCTGTCCCTTCTTGATGGACGGCCGCGCGCCGTCGTACCAGCACCGCGCGTACAACGGGCGGCCGATGGCGCCGGACCGCACCTTCTCAATGCCCTCGATAATGCCCGGCTGACTGCGCCGCTGATTGCCCATCTGCACCTGCTTTTTATATTTGCGCGCCGCAGCGACGATCAACTCCGCCTCGCGCGAGTTGTGGCTGCCGGGCTTCTCCACGTACACATGCTTGCCCGCCTGCATGGCCATGATGGCGGCGGGCGTGTGCCAGAAATTCGGCGCAGCGATGGAGATGACATCCACACTCTTGTCCTCCAACATCCGGCGGAACTCCGTCACGCCTTTAGGCTCGCGCTTCTCCGGTTGGTCTTTGATAAAGTTGCGCGCGGCGTTCAACCCGCTGGCCAACCGGCGCGAATCCAGATCGCACACGTAAGCCACATCGCAGTTGGACTGCGTGGCGTAGCTGCTCACATGCCCCATCCCGCGCCCCAAACCCATGACACCCACGACGACCTTCTTCTGCGAATCCTGTGCGTGCAAAGAGGGAAACCCTTTGGCCGCCGCCCAGCCGACAGCGCCAGCGACCGTGGATTGTTGGATGAAACGACGACGGGTGGATGCGGTTTTCATGGATGTGGACATGCTAACTTTGCCAACTTCGCTCGCAAGCAAATTGGTTGGAGCCACGGCGCGCTGCATTGACCTACAACGCACCGGCTGGCAACATCTGCGGCGGTGACAGCACGCGCGAAGGAGCCGTTCGTATTGTTGGCCCTCGGCTCAGTGCTGCTCATCCTCTCGGGCATCGGCCCAAAAGATCGCCTCACATGGTGGCTGGAAGTTGCGCCCATCCTCATTGCGCTCCCGGTGTTAATCATCACGGCCCGCCGTTTCCCGCTGACGCCGCTGGCGTATCGACTGGCGTTCCTGCACGCGCTCGTCCTGATGCTGGGCGCGCATTATACATACGCCGAAGTGCCGCTGGGCCACTGGGTGCAAGACTGGCTCGGCCTCGCGCGCAACCACTACGACCGCGTGGGGCACTTCGCGCAGGGATTCATTCCGGCCATCCTCACCCGCGAAGTATTGCTGCGCTGCTCACCGGTGAAGCAGGGCGGATGGCTCTTCTTTCTTGTCCTGTCGGTGTGCCTGGCCAGCAGTGCCGTTTATGAGATGGTCGAATGGTGGACTGCACTGGCGTTGGGGCAGAGCGCCCACGAATTTCTCGGCACGCAAGGCGATCCGTGGGACGCGCAGTGGGACATGTTCCTCTGTCTGGGCGGCGCGCTCGCCAGCCAACTCCTCCTCACGAAGATGCACGACCGCCAGTTGGAAGCGCTGCAGTCGCCGCGTTGAACAGCGAATGTCCCCTCACGGCTGCGTGTCGGTGCGCAGAACCGGACTCATGCGTAGTGCCTGCACCAAGAACGCGAGTCGGTCAGCCTCTTCTTCGATGCGTTTCTTCGTGGGCTTGCCTGCGCCGTGGCCCGCGCGGGTTTCCACACGGATCAGCACCGGAGCTTCACCAACATGGGCGGCCTGCAGTCGCGCTGCAAATTTGAAACTGTGTCCCGGCACGACGCGGTCATCATGGTCGCCCGTCGTGACCAATGTCGCCGGATAGCGCGTGCCCGGCTTGAGATTGTGATAGGGCGAATAGGCGTGCAGCGCCTTGAATTCCGCCGCGTTTTCTGCCGAGCCGTAGTCACTAGTCCACGCCCAGCCGATGGTGAATTTCTGGAAGCGCAACATGTCCATCACGCCGACGGCCGGCAGCGCGGCGCTGAAAAGCTCCGGCCGTTGCGTCATGCACGCGCCCACGAGCAGTCCACCGTTGCTGCCGCCGGCGATGGCCAGTTTCTCCGGTCGCGTGTACAGGTTGGCCTGCAACCATTCTGCCGCACCGATGAAGTCATCGAAGACATTCTGCTTCTCCAATTTCGTCCCAGCACGATGCCACGCCTCGCCGTACTCGCCGCCGCCGCGCAGATTGGGCATCGCGTACACGCCGCCCATCTCCATCCACAATAATTCCATGGGCGAAAAACTGGGCGTGAGGCTGATGTTAAATCCACCGTAGCCGTAGAGCAGTGTGGGGTTGTTGCCGTCAAGCTTGAGGCCGCGTTTGTGCGCGATGAACATGGGAATGCGCGTGCCGTCCTTGCTGCGATAGACGATTTGGCGCGTGAGAAAATCCGCCGGATTGAAATCCACCTGCGGCTTGCGCAGGGCCGTGCTATTGCCGCTGGCCAAGTCGAGGCGATAGGTGGAACTGGGCTCGTTAAAACTGGTGAAGGCAAAAAATGTTTCCTTGTCGCTCGCTTGTCCGCCAAACCCGTTCGCCGTGCCGATACCCGGCAACGCCACCTCGCGCACCAACTGACCGTCCCGACCAAACACCCGCACTTGGCTGCGGGCATCGCGCAGGTAACTGCACACGAATTGGCCGTTCATCCAACTCACCCCGCGCAAGGTGTCCGGCGCTTCGGCAATCACAGTCTTCTTTTCCTGCGGCTTGGTCAGCTCCATCGCCACCACACGGCCGCGCGTGGCGTTGAGGTCGGTGCGAAACCAGAACGTCCCGCCGTCATTGCCCACGAACGAGTAGTCGGCCTCGAACTCCTCCACGAGCGGCTTCACCGTTGCGTTGGCGTCGGTCAGGCTCTTGTAGAAAATCCGGTTGCGCGGGTCGGTGCCCTGCCGAACGGTGATGATGAGATGCCGCCCATCCTCCGTGACATCGCCGCTGTAGCCCCATTCTTTGTGGGCTGGGTTGTGGTACACCAATTCATCCGCCGACTGTGGCGTGCCCAGTCGATGGAAAAATAATTTCTGGTGGTAGTTAAGGCCGCGCATGGACTGGCCCCCCGCAGGCTCATCGTAGCGGCTGTAATAAAACCCGCTGCCATCGCGACGCCAAGCGGCACCAGAAAATTTCACCCAGCGCAAACGGTCGTCGGTGTCGCGTCCACTGCGCACGTCGCGCACGCGCCATTCTTGCCAGTCCGAACCGGCGGCAGAAACGGCGTACGCCAAAAACTGCCCGTCCTGGCTGGGCACCCAACGCGCCAGCGCCACGGTGCCGTCGGCAGAAAGCTGGTTGGGATCCAGCAACACGCGCCCGTCGCTGTCCAATCTCTCGGTGACATGCAGCACCGGCTGACTGCGCAGGCCATCGTTGCGCGTGTAGAAATAGTTGGTGCCGCGTTTGACGGGCAGGCTGTGTCGTTCGTAATTCCAAAGCCGCTGCAGCCGACTGCGGATGGCCGCGCGCTCGGGGATGGCGGCCAGCCACGCGAACGTCAGCCGATTCTGCTCGGCAACCCACGCCTGCGTGTCCGACGAGTCGGCGTCTTCCAACCAACGATACGGATCCGCCACGGCCGTGCCGTGATGCACGTCCACCTGTTCCACCGTGCGGGTCTTGGGATAGACCAGCGGCACGGTGAGCGTCGGCGCCGTGGAATCTGTCACGGCGCAGGCCGCGCACAACGCGCTCACAAGCACCAGCCCTGCATCAACGAACCTTTGCCCATTCATTCAATCCTCTTTCTCCGCGCGGCAAGAGCGGGTCGCAACCCAGCAATTCCATCACGCCGCCCACCAAGTAAAGCGATCCGGTGACCACAAGGAAAGCATCGTTGGCCGCCACCCGCAATCCCTCCTCGACGGAGATGCAGGCCAGCACCTCCGCGCGCGGATTGGTCAGCCGACATTGTTCGGCGATGGACTCGGGCGGCACGGCCTTCTCCGTGTAGTTGGGCACCGCCACCACGCGCGCGGCCAGCGGTGATAAACACCGGCACATCCCCATCCAGTCCTTGTCAGTGGAACAGGCGATGAGGAGGGTTTTGGTTTCGCCCGCGAACTGCGCCTTCAACAAAGCCGCCAACGCCTCTGCGCCCGCGACATTGTGCGCGCCATCCAGCAGGATGCGACGGCCGCCACTGACATGGATGAGTTGCGCTCGCCCCGGCCATTGCACCGTGGCCAAGCCCGCGCGGATTGTTTCATCGGCGATGCCTAGTTGACGCGCCACCGCTGCGGCCAAACCCGCGTTGCGACGTTGATGCGCGCCCAGCAATGCCGTGTCGGCTTCCTCGGCCACACACGTCAGCGGGGCGTGTTGCTCGCGTGCAACTTGTTCGATCACTGCTCGTGCTGCCGTCACATCCACACCGCTCAACACCGGCACGGCGGGCTTGATGATGCCCGCCTTTTCGGCGGCGATGGCCTCGATCGTGTGGCCCAGCCAATCTTGATGGTCGAGTGCGATGTGGGTGATGACAGAGATGGCGGGCGTGACGATGTTGGTGGCGTCCAGTCGTCCGCCCAGTCCGGTTTCCCAAACAACCCAGTCGCAGCGTTGCGCGGCAAAGTGTCGCAACGCAATCGCGGTGGCAGCCTCAAATAAGGTGCTCGTGGGGTCGCCCTGCGACGCGGGCAGTCCGTGCCGCACAGCGGTGGCGTGCGTGGCGAAGTCCACTTCGCCAATCAACTGGCCGTTGATCTGGATGCGCTCGCGCAGACTGAGCAGATGCGGCGAGGTGTACAAACCCACACGACAGCCCGCGCGTTGCAGGATGCTCGCCAGCATCGCGCAGACCGAGCCTTTGCCGTTGGTGCCGGCCACGTGGATGAAGCGCAGGTGGTCTTGCGGATTGTCGCTGGCCGCAGCCAGTGCCCGCATGTTGTCCAACCCCAACCGAGCGCCGAATTGGCGAAGTCCGCCCAGCCACTCCGTCGCCTCGCGATAGGTCACGGAATCAATCCCCGGCGGGATGCGCCAGCGCGCGCGCGGCCTTGATGAAGCCCGCGAAGAGCGGATGCGGTGCGTGAGGCTTGCTGCGGAATTCCGGATGGAATTGGCAGGCCATGTAGAAGGGATGCTTCGGCAATTCAATCAGCTCGACGAGCTGGCCGTCGGGCGAGGTGCCACTGAACACAAAGCCAGCCTTCTCGAATTGTTGCCGGTAGCTGTTGTTGAATTCGTAACGGTGCCGGTGCCGCTCGTGGATGGTTGGCGCGTTGTACAACGCGCGAGCATGACTGCCCTCTTGGAGCAGGCAAGGATGGCTGCCCAGCCGCATGCTGCCACCTTTATACACCACGTTTTTCTGCTCATCGAGCAAGGCGATGACCGGGTGCGGGGTTTGCGGCGCGAACTCGGAAGAGTGCGCGTCGGCAAGGCCAATCACGTTGCGGGCAAATTCGATGGAGGCGACCTGCATGCCCAAGCACAGGCCCAGATAAGGCACGCCCTTTTCGCGGGCGTACTGCGCGGCGCGGATTTTTCCGTCAATGCCGCGCTCGCCAAATCCGCCGGGCACGAGCACGCCGCTCAGTCCTTCCAAGGCCTGCACACCGCCGTTCTGTTCGAGGTGCTCGGCATCCACGCGGACAATCTCCACGCCGCAATCGTTGGCGGCGCCGCCGTGGGTGATGGCTTCGTAAACTGATTTGTAGGCGTCCTGCAGCTCGATGTATTTGCCGACGACACCAATCTTCACGCGGTGTTTGGGTTCGATGAGCCGGTGCAGCACATCCTCCCAACGCGACGTGTCAGCGGGGGGCGTCTGCAGTCCCAGCATGCGGCAAACGAGGTCATCGGTGTGCTCGTTTTTGAGCATGATGGGCACTTCGTAGATGGTGTGAGCGACGTCCATCTCCTCGATGACCGCCTCCACAGGCACGCTGCAGTAGAGGGAAATCTTGCGGCGCAACTCCATGTCCAGCGGCTTTTCCGTGCGGCAAACCAGCATGTCCGGAGTGATGCCAATCTCGCGCAGCTTGGCGACCGATTGCTGCGTCGGCTTGGTTTTCAATTCACCGGCGGCCTTGATAAAGGGGACGTAGGTGACGTGAACGAAGATGACGTTGCCGCGCCCCATCTCCAGCGCGAATTCGCGGATGGCCTCGAGGAAGGGCAGCCCTTCGATGTCGCCCGTGGTGCCGCCGATCTCGGTGATCACTACATCGGCCCCGGATTTCTCCGCCACCAACCGGATGCGATTTTTAATCTCGTCGGTCACGTGCGGGATCACCTGCACGGTCTTGCCGAGGTAATCGCCGCGCCGCTCCTTATCCAGCACCGTCTGATACACCTGCCCGCTGGTGAGATTGTTGATCCGCGTCAACGTCGTGTTGGTGAAGCGCTCGTAGTGGCCCAAGTCCAAGTCCGTCTCCGCGCCGTCGTCCAGCACGTAAACCTCGCCATGCTGAAACGGGCTCATCGTGCCCGGATCCACGTTGAGATACGGATCAAACTTCTGCAGCGCGATCTTGAGGCCGCGGCTTTCCAACAACGTGCCCAGAGACGCCGCCGTCAGTCCCTTGCCCAAGGAACTTACCACTCCGCCTGTGACAAAAATGAATTTCATCCCCGCAATAATGCCTCTACGCGCGCCACATCTTCGGGCACATCCACGCCCGTGGCCTCATACTCCACTCGGCATACTTTGATGGCAATGCCGTTTTCCAACGCGCGCAACTGCTCAAGTTTCTCCGCCAATTCCAACGGCGACGGCGGCCATTGCACCAGCCGCGCCAAGGTCTCGCGGCGATAACCGTAAATTCCCAAGTGCTTCAAAAACGGGAATGCCGCCAATTGAACCCCGACCGGTTCGGTGGCCAGATCGCGCAGGCTGGGTATCGTCCGCCGGGAAAAATATAGGGCGCGACCGGCGGCGTTGACAACGACTTTCACCACGTTGGGGTTGTCGTACTCCGCCGCGTGCCGCAACGGCGCGGCCGCCGTGCTCATCTCCGCATCCGCCAACGCGGCCGCCACAGCATCCACCACCATCGGATCCATCAATGGTTCATCGCCCTGCACATTCACCACGGCATCGCACACACAACGCGCCGCCACCTCCGCGATGCGATCGGTGCCGCTGGGATGATCCGCCCGCGTCATCTCCACTCGGCAGAACGCGCGCGCCACCGCGGCGATGCGTTCGTCGTCCGTTGCCACAATCACATCGGCCAGCGACGACGCCTTGCGACATTGCTCCACCACGCGTTGGATGAGCGGCTTGCCGGCGATGAGATGCAGCGGCTTGCCGGGAAATCGCACCGAACCAAATCGCGCCGGGATGATGCCGATGATTTTCATTCCTGCTGCTCCAATATCCACGCTGCGGTCGCCGCCAGATCATCCTTCACGATTGCCCGCGAAAGATTGGGGGATGCCGCCTGCTCCACTTCAGTGCCGTAGCCGGTGCGCACAAGGATGCTCGCCTTCACGCCCGCGTTCCAGCCGCACTCCAGATCAATCATCTTGTCCCCGACCATGTAACTGCGCGAAAGGTCGAGACCGAACTCATCCCGCGCATCCCACAGAAACTGCGGGCTGGGCTTGCGGCCGCGACTGGGCTGCTCGGGCGCCTCGGCGGCATAATAGATTTTCTGGAAGCGCACTCCGTCGCGCGCCAACTCCGCGCCGAGCCGTTCATTCACCCGGTGCATGTCCGCCTCGGTGTAATAACCGCGCCCGATGCCCGATTGATTGGTGACGATGAACAACAAGAAATTCGCATCCTGCAGCCGGCGCAGTGCCGCGCCCGCGCCGGGCAGCAACACCAAATCCTCCGGCCGCGACAAATAGTTGCGCTCCACATTCAACGTGCCGTCCCGATCCAGAAACACCGCGCGCTTCATGGCTGCGACGCGAAGCTGGCCAGCATCTCGGCCGGCGTGACTGTCGCCGTTCCCACCTTGCCCACCACCACGCCGGCGGCGTGATTGGAAAACACGGCCGCCTCCTCCGGCGTCGCACCCGCTGTCATCGCCAATGTGAAACTGGCGATCACCGTGTCGCCTGCGCCGGAGACATCAAACACCTCGCGCGCGGCCGTAGCGACATGCAACGGACGCTGGCCGCGACGGCACAACAGCATGCCCTGTTCGCCCAACGTGATCAGTAGCACCTCCGGCCGCAGCTTGGTCAGCAATCGTGTCGCCGCCCGGCGCAGTCCCGCATCACGCAGCGGATCCGCATGGCGCGTGGTGTCGGACAGGCCAGCCAACTCGAACGTCTCTTTCCGGTTCGGCGTGATGAGCGAAAGCCCCTGCAGTTTGATCGCGTGCACGGGCTTGGGATCCAGCCCCAGCCACACACCCTGCGCGCGGCACAGTCGCTTGAGTTCATTCAGCAACGGCTGCGTGATCATGCCTTTGCCGTAATCACCCACGATGACGGCATCAGCCCGTGGCAACGCGCGGCGCACGGCTGCCAGCACTCGCTGCTGCGTGTCGTCGCGGATGATGCTGCGGGTTTCTCGATCCACCCGCGCGATGTGTTGATGATGAGCGATGATGCGAACCTTGCGCGTGGTCATGCGCCCGCGCTCGGCGACCAGTCCCTTTGCGCCCACCTTTTCGCGCGACAACAACCCGCGCAACTGCGCAGCGGAAGGGTCGTCACCCACGACACCGAAGATTTCCGCCTGCGCACCCAGCGCGGTCAGGTTGCGCGCCACGTTGGCAGCGCCGCCGGGCATGAATTGTTCATCCTCAAAATCCAGCACGGGCACCGGAGCCTCCGGCGAGATGCGCGCCACGCGACCGCGAATGAACTGATCGAGCATCACATCGCCCACGACCAGCACACGCGCGCGAACTGCCGCATGCAACAACTCGCGGGTGCGTGGTAGGGAAAGTTCGCTCATTGCGTGAGGAACCCCGTCAATGGACTGGTGGCATTGGCGGTGGCGGATTGCTCCGCCATCCCAATCTCATACGCGGCGCGGCCGGCCTCCACCGCCTGTTTGAACGCGATCGCCATGCGGCAGGGATCAGCGGCAACGGCAATCGCGGTGTTAATCAACACGGCGTCGGCGCCCAGTTCCATCGCCTCAGCAGCGTGGCTGGGCGCGCCCAATCCTGCGTCCACCACCACCGGCACGGTGGCTTGATCGAGGATGATTCGGATTTGATCACGCGTCTGCACACCGCGATTGGAACCGATCGGCGCCCCCAACGGCATCACCGTGGCGCAGCCGATTTCCTGTAGGCGCTTGGCCAGCACCGGATCGGCATTGATGTACGGCAACACGGTGAACCCTTCTTTCACGAGCTGTTGCGCGGCGATAAAAGTCTCGATGGGATCGGGCAGGAGATAACGCGGGTCTGGATGAATCTCCAGCTTCACCCATTTGGGCAACCCCGCCGCAGCGGCCAGTCGCGCCAGTCGCACCGCTTCCGCCGCGTTCATTGCGCCACTGGTGTTGGGCAAAATCAGGTAGCGCTGCGGATCAATGAATTCAAGAATGTTGGCGAAGGGATCTTTTTTGCCGGACAGATCGGCGCGGCGCAACGCCACCGTCACGATCTCCGCGCCGCTGGCGACCAGCGCATCGCGCATCAACTCCGGCGAGGCAAACTTGCCCGTGCCCAGCAGCAGGCGCGAGGTAAAGGTGCGGTCGGCAATTTGGAGCAGGCGTGTGGCCACGGCCGGAAATTACGCGCTCGCGTTTGGCGCGTCGAGCGCGCTTTGAAAAGCGTTGGCAGTCCGGTGCGCTTGCCCCATCCTGCACTGGGCATGAAACGCACCGCGCTCTCGCAACTGGCCCAGCGCACCACCGCGCCGCCCATTTCCTGGCTGATGCAGGCAGCGTTGCAGCAGCCCAAATTGATTTCACTGGCGGCAGGGTTCACCGACAACCCCACGCTGCCTGTCCACGCCGCACGCGTTTTGACGCAGCGCCTGCTGCGCGCGCCCCGCACCGCGCAACCGGCGTTGCAGTACGGCACCACTGCGGGCGACCCCATCCTGCGCGAGTTGATTGGCCAGCATTTGCGCGAGCAAGACGGCGCTGCCGCCAAGCCCCGCGCTTGCGCAGCCGACGACATCGTGGTGACGCACGGCTCGCAGCAGTTGCTCTACATCCTCACGGAAGTCCTGTGCGACACGGGCGACATTGTGCTGGTGGAAGACCCGTCGTATTTCGTTTACCTCGGCATCATGCAAAGCCACGGGCTGGTCGGGCGCGGCATCCGCATGGAACACGATGGGCTGGACTTGGCGCATCTGGAATCGGTGCTGGAAGGACTGCGCGCGCGCCGCCAACTGCCCCGGCTCAAGCTGCTTTATCTCGTCAGCTACTTCAGCAATCCCGCCGGCACCACGACGAGCTTGCAGAAAAAGGCCGCTGCACTGCGCCTGCTGCGCCGTTACGAACGCGAGGCCGGGCATCCCATCTACCTGCTGGAAGACGCCGCGTATCGCGAGCTGCGTTTTGCCGGCGCGGACATCCCCTCCGCCCTCACGGTGGACAGCACCGATCGCCGGGTGATTTACACCAGCACCTTCAGCAAGCCTTTTGCGACCGGCCTGCGTGTGGGTTACGGCGTGCTGCCCGACCCCGTGCGTGACGCCGTGCTGCGCGTAAAGGGCAACCACGATTTTGGCACCGCCAATTTCCTGCAGCAGTTGCTCTCCCAAGCGATGGCTTCGGGGGCCTACGCCGAACAGGTTCGCACGCTACAGCAGCGCTACGCAAAAAAGGCGCGCGTGTTGACGAGTGCGCTCCGCCGCCATCTGCCGCCGTCGGTCACGTGGCAGACGCCAGCCGGTGGGCTGTACGTCTGGGCGCGATTGCCCCAGCACGTGCGCACCGATGCGAAGTCGCGCCTGTTCAAGGCAGCGCTCCAAAACGACGTGCTCTATGTGCCCGGCGATTTGTGTTATGCAACCGACACCGCGCGCAAGGTGCCCCGTCATGAAATGCGCCTGAGCTTCGGCAGCGCGAGCTTGGCCGATTTGGCCGAAGGTGCCGCCCGATTGGGCCGCGCATTGCAATCCATCGGCTGCAAATAAAAACCGGCGTGGGTCGCCCCACGCCGGCCGTAAAAACTTTCCTTGGCAGTTTACTTCAACACTGCCGCGTGGAACTCGTGCCAGTCGTCGAGGTTGTTCAGGTTCACCGCGTCGGGCAACACTGAGCCGTCATCGTGCAGGTCGTTGGCCTTCAAGATGGCGTGGCGCGTTTCATCGCTGTGGATGTAGCCGGCAATGGCCACGTTCAGCTTGTGGATGTCCGCGCGCGTGTGATGCGTCGCGTGCTTCTTCACCCACGCCTCGAACTGCGGATAGGTCGGCTTGTGGCTTTGGATGTAGTGCTTCACATCGTCGGCCTTCAAGCCGAGCGCGTTGATGACCATCATGTCGTAGCCTTGGCCGATGCCGGGATAGCCATCCGCCAACTTGCCGGCGCATTCCAGCGAGACCTTTTGCCAGAGGCGCGGGAGATGCAGCACACCCAGCGGACCTTTGGTGCCGGAACTGATGAGAGGAACGTATTTGGACATAGTCTGTTTCCTGATATGTTAGGGTTACCGGTCGCGACAGTAGAAACGCGCCGTGCAAGGGTCAATGGAATTTGTTCGTCGAGCGCGCGGCGCCTGCAAATTTCCTTCACCAACCCGCGCGGTGCGCCTAATCTCGCCGCCTGTTTTTATGAGCAACTCCGTTTTCAAAATCGCCGCGCTCGCTGGCGACGGCATCGGCCCCGAGGTGATGCGCGAAGCCATCAAAGTGCTGCGCGCAGTCGAGAAGAAGTTCGCGCTGCGGTTCGACATCACCGAAGCGCCCGTTGGCTGGGCGGGCATTGACGCCGCGGGCAAGGCGTTGCCCGACGCCACGCTCGCGCTTTGCAAACTGAGCGATTGCATTTTGTTCGGCTCCGTCGGATTGCCCGATCGCGATCCGTCCATCCCGAAGGAGGAACGTCCCGAGCGCGCCGCGCTGTTGCGTCTGCGCAAGGAGTTCGGTCTCTTCGCCAATCTGCGCCCCGTGCGATTGCCCAAGGAACTCGCCCACGCCTGCCCGCTCTCGAAGGAGCGCCAGGGCGACGGCATCGACATGCTCGTCGTGCGCGAGTTGACCGGCGGCATGTATTTTGGTCAGCCGAAAAAGACCGAGGACATCGGCAACGGCCATCTGCGCGCGATCGACACGATGGTGTACACCACGCCGGAGATTGAACGCATCGCGCACGTCGCGTTTAAGGCCGCGCAGCTTCGCCGTAAAAAAGTCTGCAGCATCGACAAGGCGAACGTGCTGGAGAACGGCGTGCTCTGGCGCGATGTGGTGACGAAGGTTTCCAAGCAGTATCCCGACGTGGCGCTCGACCACATGTTCGTGGACAACGGCGCGATGCAACTGATGCTGCGCCCGACGCAGTTCGACGTGATGCTCTGCGAAAACATGTTCGGCGACATCCTCTCCGACGAAGCCGCCGCGCTCGCCGGTTCGCTCGGAATGCTGCCCAGCGCTAGCCTCGGCGCGACCAGTGGCGAACAGACTTTTGGTTTTTACGAACCCGCCGGCGGCACCGCGCCAGACATCGCCGGCAAGAACCTCGCCAACCCCATCGCGCAAATCCTCTCCACCGCGCTGATGCTCCGCTACAGCTTCAAACAGAACGCCGCTGCCGACGCCATCGACGCCGCCGTCAGCAAAGCCATCGCCAACGGCCTGCGTACCGGCGACATCTACTCCACCGCCGATCCCACCGCGAAAAAAGTCGGCACGCGAGAGATGGGCGACGCCATTGCGGCGGCACTTTGACCCCCGCCTGCTCGCCGCCAATTTCCGCATCGGCCC
>SIAW01000076.1 GCA_009695465.1 Pedosphaera sp. | reverse complement strand
GCCGCAGCAGGCCGTGGACTTGCTCGACGCCATCAACAGCGAATGGGTCGGCTGGCATTTCGACATCGGCAACGTGGGCCGCTACAGCCCGGCGGAGGAATGGATCCCCGTCATCGGCAAGCGCATCCTCAAGCTGCACATCAAGGAATTTGACACGCGCAAGATGACGCCCGCCAACCCCGGCGCGGGCTTCGGCGCAAAATTTCTCGAAGGCAACAACAACTGGCCCGCCATCATGGCGGCGCTGGACAAGATTGGCTACACCGGCTGGGGCATCGCCGAGCAAGGCGGCGGCGGCTCGCCCGAAGGCTTGAAAGATTTGTCCGACCGGATGACGAAGATTTTCGCGAGCTAAACGGTCGGCGGTGTTTCAGAGGTGGCGTGGCCCAAGAAGAGGTCGCGGCCGGCGACGAGCGCGGCCATCTTGCGGTCGGCCACAGTGCGGTGCAGCATCCAAAAGCCGCAGTCCGGATGCACCCATTGCACGCGCGCGGCACCCAACACCCCCACGGCGTGTTCGATGCGTTGTGCGACGGTGTCAGGCGACTCCACCTCGTTGTCTTTGATGTCAATCACGCCCAAGCCCAGCGCGATGTCCGGGCGCAATTCCTTGAACGCGGGCAACTCCTCATAGCCGCGCCGCGCGAATTCCAGCACGAGATGATCCACGTGCAGCTTGTTGAGGAACGGCACGAGGTCGCGCCAAAATCCTTTTTGGATGCTCTGCCCGCCGTAATTGCCGAAGCACAGGTGCAGTCCGCGCATGCCGCGCACGCCGCCCCAGACGTGATTGAGCGGCTCGTGCGCCCACGCGGCGTCGGCGATGTGGCCGGGCAGATGGGCCTCGTCCATCTGCAACACCGGCGCGTCAATCGCCGCGATCTGTCGGCGCAACACTTCGGCGAGATCCATCGTGAGCGCGCGCAGATCGCGGTAATGTTCATCGCACAGCGTCTTGGCCAGCATGTACGGCGAGGTGAACGTGAATTTGAGCGGGCGCGTGGTGAGGTCTTTTACACTGCGCCAAGCGGCGGGCAGATTTAGCGTGCCCTCGCCCACCTTGCCGCGTACCACGCCGGCGGGCTGCGCGCGGAAGCCCATGCCCGATTGACTGCGAAAGCGCTCGGTCTCCTCGCGGGTGAGCGCCGTGTCAATGCCCGTCATCGGCGCGATGAAATAATCAATCATCCCGTTGGTCTCCGGATGATTCACGTTGAAGCGCGACAACTCGCCGTCTGCGATGACATCCAGCCCCGCCAGCTCCTGCGTTTTGAGCACGACCAACAGGGCGTCGCGCAGATGCGGCGTGCTGGGCTGCGCGGCCAGCCATGTCGGCACCGGATAGCTGCCGACGACCGTGGTGCGCAACTCGGGGACGTGCATGCCTGTGGTTAGAGAGGCGCTGGCGGGCTGTCAACCGCCGACTTGGCGGGAGCACCCGCCGAGGCTTGCCGTCCAATCCGCTGCAATAATTCGGATGGCACCGGTCGCATCTGGCAGGTACTATTGGGCCCAGCAAACGCACAAAGAACATGCACACACACAGACTCTTTTCATTGCTTGGATTGATCCTCGCCGTCAGCGCCGCCGAGGCGCGGGTGAAACTCGTGGCGTTGCCCGACCGCGCCCGCGTGGTGGTGTCGCTGGCCAATCTGGACGCGACACTGGTGGAAGAGGAACGCGTCCTCACGCTGCAAAAGGGCGTGAACCAAGTGGACTTCGCGTGGCGCGGCGTCAGCATTGACCCAGCCTCCATCCAACTGCGCATGCTCGATCAGCCCGACCAAGTGCAACTGCTCAACACTTCCTATCCGCCCAACGAGAACGCGCTGATCTGGGCCATCAGCAGCCCCGTGGCGCGCGCCGAGCGCATGCGCATCTCGTATCTGCTGCAGGGCATCAGCCGCGAGGTGGTGTACCGCGCCGTGTCGGAGCCTGACGAAAAGTCGCTGGCACTGCGCAACTATCTGCGCGTGCGCAACAACTCGGGTGAAGATCTGGAGAACGCCGAGATCGGCGTGGGTTACGGCAAGGATTTCAAGCGTTCCATCCAGCATCAGGAAGTGTTGGAGCTGCTGTCCGAGCGCGTGGATCAGTTGCCCATCAAAAAAATCCTGACGTGGGATGCGGGGCAAATGCCGTGGGATCCGGAGTACGAAAAGAACACCATCGGCGTGCCGTTGAGCTACGTGATCAAGAACGACAAGGCGAGCAAGCTGGGCGCGCACACCCTGCAGCCGGGCAAGGTGCGCATCTTCATCAAGACCAAGGAAGTGGCGGAAGGCGACGCGGCACCCGGCGAAGGCGTGGCTTTCACGGGTGAAGATTGGGGCCAGCTCACCCCCGTGGATCGCGAGATGAAACTCTACATCGGCCAGAGCCGCGATGTGAAGGTGACGCAACGCAAGACCACCGATGAGCGCATCAACCTGCGTCGCAACAACGGCAACTCCGTCGTCATGTGGGACCAGAACGAGGTGTACAAGGTGGAGATCGAGAACTTCAAGACCACCGCCGTCACGCTGGTGATCGTGGAGCACATCCCCGGCTACTGGAAGATGATCGAGAGCACGCTCAAGTACGAGAAGAAGGACGCCTTCACCATCGAGTACACGCTGGACTTGGCCCCCAAGACCACCGGCGACAAGAAGACCGTGCTCAACTTCAACGTGCGCCGGATGAACGTGCAGGGCAACGAACCCTCCAACTACTAACTCGTCGCCTTAAAGAGCCTTACCCGACATGAAAAAGATCATCCTTATTTGCTGCGCGGTGCTGGCATGGGTGCCGCAATCGTGGGCGCGGATCAACGTGACCGGACTGCCCGGCCGCGACACGGTGCAGTTGACCATCTACAACAGCGCCGACCTGACGCTGGTGAAGGAGACGCGCGTGCTGACCTTCAAGCAAGGTCTCAACCGGCTGGAGTTCTCTTGGGCGAACACGCTGATTGACCCCACCTCGGTGGAGTTCCGCGCGTTGACCAACGCCGACAAGGTGGAAGTGCTCGACGTGAGCTTCCCGCCGCGCGTGACCAACACCTTGGAATGGCGCATCCAAAGCGAAGTGGCCGGCGAGGTGAAGGTGGAGATCCGCTATTTCACCAGCGGCATCTCGTGGAACGCCGAGTACGTGGCCGAGGCTGATGCCGGGGAAAAACTGATGCAGCTTGCCGGGAGCGTGCGCATCAACAATCAGAGCGGCGAAGATTATGAGAACGCTCAGGTGCGACTGGTGGTGGGCGTGATTCGCCTCGTGGAGAACATCGTGGATCTGGCCCGTCAAGCGGGCGAACAAGGAGCCCCCAAACCCAATGCGGGCGCGCCGCCGCCCATGGCACCGGGGATGCGTGCGGAACTTGGGCGGGGCATGAACCGCGCCGTCGCCGAGATGGAAGATAAAAAGCGCGAGATCGTGAAGGAAGCGCTGTCGGAATATTTCCTCTACACTGTGGAAGGGCGCGACACCGTGCCGCACGGCTGGGCCAAGCGTATGCCCTCCTTTGTCGCCAAGGAAGTGCCGGTGGAGAGCTACTACAAATATGAGAAGGAGCAGTACGGCAATGCGGTGATGCGGTACTACAAATTCAAGAACGATGAGAAGAGCAAGCTGGGCAAAGAACCGTTGCCCGACGGCGGCGTGATGGCCTTCCGCCTGGCGACGCTGGACAAGCTCTACGCCTTCGTGGGCCGCACGCGCGTGAAGTACATCCCCATCGGTGAGGCGGTGGAGATGGAATTGGGCAACGACGCCGAAGTGATGGTGAAGCCCAAGCTGATGAACTGGGAAAAGGACGAGGTCCGGTTTGACCAGAACGGCAATCCCAGCGGCTGGTCCACCAAGGAGCAGTGGGAGATTGAGCTGCAGAATTCAAAGGCCATCGGCGTCGTGGTGGATGTCCGCCGCAATTTCGGTGGCGACTGGGAAGTGGCCAGCGACGATCAATACGAGAAGGTGGACGCAACGAAGATTAAGTACGTGGTACCGCTGAAGGCCGGCGAGAAGCGGACGATCAAGTACACCCTCACCACCCGGCTCGGAAACAATGCGCGCAAGTAGCGCGTGGCTTATCTTGTGCGGCGCGCTGTTGCTGGCAGCGTGCAACTCAGTTCCCAAATCCACGCCGCAACGCGCTGCGACCGCGAAGCTCCTCTTCGACAAGGCGACGAAGGAATTTCATCTGCCTTCCGCTGATGCCGTCGGCCCGCTCAAAGCCGAGCTGCTGGCCGCTGCCGCAAGTCAATACCAGCAGCTCCAGCGCGATTATCCCGAGCAGGAAATCTGGTGCGCCCAAGCCCAGCGCAGCTTGGCCAACGTGCGTGCCGAGCAGGGCGATCTGTCGGCTGCGCTGAAATTGTACGCCGACCTCCAGTCGCGTTACCCCGAGCAGGAGTGGGAAATTTTGCAGGCGTGGAAATCCGCCGGCGACTTGTTGTGGCAGGCCGAGCGGCAGGAGGAGGCGCGTGACCACTACCGGCGCATCATCGAGCGATTCGATCAACCTGAGCGTCCGCAGGTGTACAAGATCATCGTCCAAGCCGCGAAGAAGCGACTGGCCAAATAGTTCGCTGCGGTTCAGTGCCGGAAATGCCGCGTGCCGGTGAAGACCATCGCAACGCCGCGCTCATCGGCGGCGGCAATCACTTCGGGATCGCGCACACTGCCGCCGGGTTGAATGGCAGCCGTTGCGCCGGCCTCAGCGGCAGCGATCAGACCATCCGCGAACGGAAAGAAAGCGTCGCTGCACACCGCGCTGCTCTTGAGCGACAGTCCCGCCTCGCCTGCTTTCCAAACAGCGATGCGACTGGAATCCACGCGGCTCATCTGGCCCGCGCCCACGCCGAGCGTGCGATCGGCGGCGCTGTAAAGAATGGCGTTACTCTTGAGATGCTTCACCACGCGCCAGCCAAAAAGCATCGCCTTCATCTCCGCCTCGCTCGGCGCGCGCTTGGTGACGACCTTCAAGTCCGTCGCCGTCGCCGACTTGAGATCGCGTTCCTGCAACAGGAACGAATCCGCGCCGACACTGCGCACGTCCCACGGCTTCGCGTCGAACGGACACTTCGTGATTTGCAGCAGACGCAGATTCTTTTTCTTGGTGAGAATCGCCAGCGCCTCGGGCGTGAATTCCGGCGCGACAATCACCTCGCTGAAAATCTCCGCGATGGCCTCGGCGCACGGGCCGTCGAGCGGTTGGTTCACCGCGATGATGCCGCCAAACGGCGCCTGCTTGTCCGTGGCAAACGCCTTCTCCCACGCCTCGCGCAAGCTCGCCCCCTGTCCCACGCCGCACGGGTTGGTGTGTTTGAGAATCGCGAGCGTCGGGCCATCATCGCGAAATTCTGCGATGAGCTGCGCGGCCGCCGTGAGGTCGAGGATGTTGTTGTACGAAAGCTCCTTTCCGTGGAGCTGCTTGAAATACTCGCCGAACCGCCCGTACAGCGCGGCTTTCTGATGCGGGTTCTCGCCGTAGCGCAGCGACTGCACGAGCGGCGCACCGACAAAGAGCGTCGGCACCGGCGCAGATTTGTCAGCGCTGAATTCTTTGGCGAGATGCGCGGCGATGGCGGCGTCGTACGCGGCGGTGCGCGCGTACACCTTCGCAGCGAGCGTGCGGCGCAGCTCGATCGTCGTGTTGCCGCTGGCTTTAATCTGCGCGGCCACCTCGGCGTAATCGGCCGGATCGGTCACGACCGTCACGCTGTCGTGATTCTTCGCCGCACTGCGCAACATCGAAGGCCCGCCGATGTCGATGTTCTCGATGGCGTCGTGAAGCGAGACGTTCGGCTTCGCGACCGTCGCTTCAAACGGATAAAGATTCACCACCACGAGATCAATCGGCTTGATGGCATGCGCCTTCACCGCCGCCTCGTGCTCGGCGTTGCCGCGGATGTAAAGCAGACCGCCGTGGACGATCGGGTGCAGCGTCTTCACGCGGCCGTCGAGCATCTCGGGAAAACCCGTGTGCTCGCTGATGTCCTTCACAGCGAGGCCGGCGTCGCGGATGGCCTTGGCCGTGCCGCCGGTGGAGAGCAACTCCACGCCCGCAGCGATGAGCGTGCGGGCAAACTCAACCAGACCAGTTTTGTCGGAGACAGAAAGAAGGGCGCGTTGGATGGCAGGCATTTTCGGAACCCCAAAATTCCCGTCGCGCGTGCTGGCGTCAACCGCAAAGGCGAGCGCGTTGCTCACAGGTCAGGGTTGAGCCGCCGATTTTGTCGCTGTGATGAGCGCGTAATCCATCAGCGTCGGTGTGTCGCTGCTCGTGGACAACAGTCCAGCGCAGGTCATCCACGCGCGGAACTCGGCGCGGCTGTAAAGGCGGCCTTTGGTGTGCCAGAAAAGTTGCGTCGAATAATCCGTCATCGCCAGTGGCCCATCCATCGCATCGTTCAAGAACGAATCATGAATGCACAGTGTGCCGCCCGTCGGCAACGCATCGGCAAAGCGCTGCATCAAGTGGCGGCAGACCGCTTCGGGCCAGTCGTGAAACACACTGGCGGCGAGAATCACGTCCGCGCGCGGCAGTGCATCCTGCAACATGTCGCCGGGTAAAAAATCCACGCGGCGGGGCACCGTGGCAGCGGCAGCATCGCGGGTGGCGAATTCGCGGAGCAGTTCGCGCGCGACCTCCAGCACCGCCGGACGGTCGAGCACTGTTGCCCGCGCCTGTGGATTGGCGCGCAGCCATTCATAGGTGAAGAAGCCTGTGCCGCTGGCGACATCCAGCAGGTGCCCGGCGGATGCGGGCATCGCGCGCGCGGCCAGTGGGGCCAGCAATCGCGCGCGGCCGGCCAGTGCCAGCGTGAAGGCGCGGGCGGTGTGCGGCACATCCATCGGCGAAAGCGCGGCGTCGTCTTTCACGAACGCAACGCCGTCGTTGCTCAATGGGCCATCGTGACGGAGACGCGCGACCATCTCCAGCACGCCCGAGTCACCGGCCTCCAAGCCCACGTAGTCGATGAGATGACAAGGCTCCGTGTGCGTTAGGAATTTTCCAGTCGGCGTCAGTGACACTGCGCCGGTGGCATCCACGGTGAGGAGTCCCATCGCGCGCAGTGACGGGAACAAAACGCAGGCGGGGCGTTCGGCAAGTTGCAGTGCGTGCCGCAGAGATTCCAGCGTGTGCCGCTCGGCGGCGACGTGCTCGAACACGCGCAAGTGTGCGACCGCCGCAACGAGCAGGCGCGAGGCAAACACGCCGCGCAGATGATGGACGATTGGCGCTGGATCCACAGACGCCGGCGTCACCGGGCTTTTGGTTCGCGGGCCTTGAGATTGCGGAAGGCGCATTCGTCGCCGTGATCGGTCAACAGAATGTGGCCAGTGACCTTGGTGCCGAAGCTCGAATAATTCTTGAACTTGCTCTTGGCGACGCCCTCCAACACCGGCGCGCTGCCGAGTTCGTAAGAAAGAATGCGCTCGCCGTTGAGCCAGTGCTCCACCGCTTTGCCCTGCACTTTGATGAGCGAATGATTCCACTGCCCCACGGGCTTGAGCGGTTTGTCGGCCTTGGCCGGCAGCACCGCGTAGAAGGAACCGGTGGCACCCAGCGGCTCTTTGTGGAACGTGTCGTCAATCATCTGATACTCGTGACCGATGGCGCCGCGCTTCTCGAGGATCATGTACTTCACGCCGTTGTTGCCCTTCGGGCCGATCTTCCATTCCCACGAGAACTCAAAATCCGTCCACGTCTTCTGCGTGATGATGTCGCCGGCCTTCACGCCTGCGGGCTTGATGAGGCTGCCGTCTTTGGCCACCCAACCATTGGGCGCGACACGATCCTTGCCGATGTTGCGCCAGTGCGCGTTGAAATCTTTTCCATCAAACAGCAGCAGCCAACCTTCGCGCTTCTCCGCCTCGGTGAGCGTGTTGTGGTCTGCGGCAAAAATAGTGCTGGCGACCAACATGGCCAGCACGCACAGCAATGGACGTGTGTGTGTCATGGAAATTTTCTAGCCGCAAAACGCGCGGCTGACAAGCACGGGCTACTGCATCACCGGCAGCGCCATTTTATCGCCCTGCAAAAGATAGTGCAGGACGGCGTCAATTTGCTTGAGAGCGTCGCCTTCGAGCATGTCCACCAGCACGCTGCGCGCGTCCTCGTCAAAATAATCGGGCATGCGCGTCTGCGGATCCACGCGCAGCGGATCGAGCATCCAACGCACGTAATAATCGGGCTGGATGCGCGCGCCTGACAGGGAGAAATTGATGCCCTGCGCTTCAAACACCTGCAAGGGCGGCACGTTCTTCACGCCGTGACAGGCCACGCAGGAAAAGCCGCCTTCCACGCCCACGAGCTTGCGGCCCAGCTCCGCCAGCTTGGGATCAATGACCGGCAGCGCGCGCGATTTGGGCGGCAGCCCGTGGCTCATCGCCAATCCATGCGCCACGTGCGTGGCGTAGGCGGGAAAGGCGGGCATGCGATGCGCCAGCCACGGACGGGCCGGTTGTTTGTGCGCGCCCGACAGAAGCGACTGCATCCACTCGGGCTTGAGTTTGGTGCCCACGGATTCCAGCAGCGGCACGCCCTCCAACTTGCCGTGGCAGGCCGCGCAGTTCAATTGGCGCGCTTGGCGTTCGGCAAATTCAATCGGGTCATGCCGCGTCACGACCGCCGCCGCTGCGGGTGCCAGTGCGCGCAGTGCAGCGCGTTCCTCGGGCGTGAAGGCGTAGCGCGGTGCTTTGCTGTCTGCAGGCGGAACATCAGCCAGACAACCGTGCGTCCATTTATCCGCCGCAAGCGCCGTCAGTGCGCGCGCCGGGAATTTGTTTTCGTCCGGCGCACCGTGACAGTTGAGACAGCCGGTGGTGGTGAGCAGGTGTTTGCCACGCGCCAGAGTTTCTTTTGCAGGCACTGCGGGCGCAGGGGCTGGCGCGGGCAACCCAGCCGAAAGCCAAGCAGCCAGTTGGCTGGTTTCCTCCGCAGTCAGCCGAAAGGTTGGCATGTGGGTCCACGCGTAATGCGCGTTGGGCGCCAGCAGGAATTGTGGCAGCTCGGCGGCTAGAAATTTTTGGCGGATGTGAGCAAGCGAGATCTTGCCGGCTTCGAGCGGTGCTTCACCGGGCACATTGTGGCAGCCGGCGCAGTGCAGTTTCTCCGCGAGTTCTTTCCCCGCTGTTGCGTCGCCCGGCGATGGTTTGGGTGGACTGGATTTGGGATCTTTGAGGCTGCCCAGATAAGCCGCAATCGCCTCCGCGTCCGCCTGCGCGGTGGCACCGTGCAGCAGTGCGGGCATGCGGGCGGAAGGACGTTGGGCTTTGGGATTGAGAATCCACTGAGCCATCCACTGCGTGTGGCGGCGATTGCCGATGCCGGCCAGATTGGGGGCGTCCCGTTCCAAGTCCGGAGTGCTCGCAGCGGTCTTGCTGGGTTGATGACACTTGGCGCAGCGCGACTCAAAAAACAATTCGCGGCCTTGATGAATCAGCGGCGTGGGCGCAGCGACCGGCGCGTGGCTCAACAATGCGCTGCGGATAGGCTCGTGCGGCATGGGCTTGTCCGGGCGCGGATTCCACAGCAGCCGCAACTGCGCATCGCCTTTGGCTGGGCTGGTGTAAATCACCTTGAGCGCGTTGGCACCTTTGTTGAGGCGCACCGTTTTGGTGGTGGCCGCCGCGGTGATGGCCGGCACATCCAGCACGGGCACGTTGTTGACCTCCAGCTTCACGCCGCCGTGACCAATGGCGTGGAACACATAGTCCCCGCGCAGATCGGCCGCCGCGAATCCCTCCCACTGCGCGGTGAACGGGCCCGCGGGTAGCAGGGGCGAGGCGGACTGTCCCTCGGCGACGTAGAGTGTAATGTTGGGCGCGGGTCGGGTGTCAATCACCTCGCCGGCGCGCAGGGTGAGGCGCAGTCCCGGCGCGGGCTGGGCGTTTTGCGCGCGCAGTTCGGCGGCAAAGACCGCACACAACAGGATGAGAATGATGCTCGGCATGGGCAGCGGCCTACTCCATAGCGTCAAGCGCAGCGGCTGGCAAGACAGGTGGCGCAACCCGAGTCCCCTCGGCATCACGGCACAGCGTGGATGGTGTGCATGACCTCTGTTTTGAACTTCACGGCGTCGGCCGAGGTGAGGTTGAAACGGATGAGCTGCTGGTCGCACGGGCGCAGATCGTCCACGGTCAACGTCACGGTCTTGCCATCGGCGGACAGGCGGGCACCCGTGATGGCGGCATTGTCGCGGCCCTTCTTGTTGGCGTCCGTCACGGAGAATTCGCCAGAGCCGTAGCTCTTGGTGCGTTTGTAATTCCAACGTTGCGCGGTGTAATTCTGCGCGTCCTCGGCGTTGGATTTATCCAGCGGCTGCGTGAAGGTGAGATGCACGCCCTGCTTGTCCACCTTGAGTGCGCTGACGGTCAGCACCGGTTTGCCCGTGTGGCGAATGCGGTCCAGTCCCGTCTCGCGCGCGGCATTGCTCTGCCAACCGCGCAGTCCGGCATTGTAGAGATGACCATCCACAGCATTGAAACGCGGGCGCATCGCGGAGGAGGTGAACTTGACGGGAATCTTGACGACGCCGCCCTGCATCTGCTCGCCCACAAGCTGCGGCAGCACGAGGTAAATGGAGGATTGCCCGTACGAGCAATGCAGCAACGCGCCTTTGAACGGCCCCCACGTGTCGCTGGTGACCCAGACCTGACCGCCGCCAGAATTGTCCCAGCCTTTATCCAGCCAGCAGAGCGGTTTGTTGTGCGCAGGCAGGGGCGATTGATGAGCGAGATCTTCCACGCCGAGAAAGGCGTTGGGCGTAACCCAGTTGACGGGGCATCGCGGCACCCACGTGCCTTCGTTGTCGCCGGTGGTCAACTCGCCGCGCGGGCCGACGCCGATGCCGTTGGGCGCGCGCAATCCGGTGGCCACGACTTCCAGCTTGCTGCCGTCCTTGGAAATCTTCAGCAGACAACCGGCGTGCGCGGAGATGTCGCCGTTGCCGCCGCCGCCGCCAAAGCCCGAACCACCACCGCGCACCGGGCCGGCCTTGGCGGTGTAAAAATTGCCCGCCGCATCGGCGTGCAGGTCGAACACAAACTCGTGGAAGCCCGGCGAGCTGGTGATGTCGTTGTTGAAGCTCTCGTAATGATCGGCCTCGCCGTCCTTGTTCAGGTCGTGGTAACGCGTGATCTGATCGCGGCCGCTGGTGTAAATCACGTCGTTGACGATCTTGAGTCCGAGCGTCTCAAAGCCGCCGGAAGCAAACCGCCGCCAGCGCAGATTTTCCAGCTTCTCGTCAATGCCCTCGACAATCCACACGTCGCCGTCCCACGTGCTCAACGCAGCACGTTTGCCATCGGCGAAAAAGTCCAGCCCACCGAAACGCACGCGGCGATTCCACGGATTCTTGTCGGGAGCCGTGAGGCGATCGGTCGCGTACGCGCTATCGGGTGTCGTGCTGGTGTTGAGTTCACCTTTGGTGACGACCGGCTCGGGCCAGCGTGCGGCACCGCCTTTGGCGAAGTCCACCAAGGCGGGCTTGCCCGCGAGCAGACCGCCAAATTTGTCCGCAGCGGCCGCGTCGCCTTGCCACAGGACGATCTTGAAAAGCGCACGCGCTGTGGCTGGCAGATGCAACACGAGGCGTTTGTTGTCCTGCACTTCAAACCGGCTGCCTTGCGGCGCATCCACAACACTGGCGCGGGTTTGCTTGTCGCCGGCCGTTAACGTGGCGGTGAGACCTTCGACGGTGCCCTTCGCGGTTTCGACCTCGCACACCAGCACGGTGAGCGGGCCGGTGGATTTCTCGATGAGGATGTTGCGGACAAAACCGATCTGTCCGTCCTGCTCCACACTGCCGGGCTGTTCGTGGATCGTCGCGCCTTGCACGGTGTAATGCAGCACCACCTTGTCGCCCACGACGTAGTCGCCCTTCCATTTCGCCCACTCTTTGGGCAGCGGACCAAAGGGTTCCTTGCGCGGATCCTTGAAGGTGCCCGCCGCACCGGCCCAGCCGGGAATTTGCGCCGAGCCAAACTTCTGATCGCCCAGCATGCGCGGATGACCGCCGTGACTGCCGTTGAATGTCACGCCCTCTTCGTTGATGTAGCCCACGAAATTGGTCTGGCCTTTGGTCTCCTTCCACGCCGCGGTCCAGCCGGCGGACCAGCGCAGCAGGTCGGTGTCAAAACACATGAAGGCGTTCTTGCCGACGATCAGCGCCATGCCTTTGTTGGCCTTGTTGTTGGCGGGGAAATTCGCACCGATGCAGGCTTTGGTGTAGGGAAAATCCGACTGCAACAGTTTGGAAAGCTTGGGGCGCCAGTCCGGCGCGGCGGTGGTTTGCGCGGATGAAACTGTGCTGGAGAAAAGCCACAAGGCAAGGGTCGGGAGCAACGCGAGTTTGTACATGCAGGAAGTCAGACGCCACGCGCGCCCGCTCATTCATGGCAAGCTGCGGGGTCGCTGGGTTTGACAATTGCCCGCCGCATGCCTAGTTTTGCCAGCCCGCGAACCGGGCATTTTTTCTGCAAGTCATGAAAATCGAAGTCATTGAATTGGCGCCCTGTAAGAAACAGTTGCGCATTGAGGTGGACGCCGCTGCGGTGGACAGCAAGTTTGACAGCGTGACCAGCGAGTATTGCCGGCAGGCCAAGCTGGACGGCTTCCGCAAAGGCAAAGCTCCGCGCGAACGGGTGCTGCAACAGTTCGCCGGACAGATCGCCGGCGATGTGAAGCGCGAGTTGGTCTCCGAGGCGTATCGTCGCGGCATCGCCGAGCACAAACTCAGCCCCGTGATCTCTCCAGAAATCGAGGAGCTGGGCGGCGGCGCGGCGGGCGTGCTGCACCGCGGCCAGTTGTTTGGTTTTCTGGCCACCATCGAGACTGAACCAGATTTTGCGTTGCCCGAGTACAAAGGCATTCCCGCCAAGCGCGAGAAGGCGGCACTGGGCGATGCCGTCGTGGAGAACGCCATCACCGCGCTGCGCGATCAGCGCGCGCAATATCAGACTGCAGCGCGCGAAGTGCGCGACGGTGATTATGTGGTGATCCATTACACCGGCACCTGCGAAGGCCAGCCCATCACGGCCATCGCGCCCACTGCGCGCGGGTTGACGGAGCAGAAAAATTATTGGCTCCACGTGCATGCCGACGCTGCGCATGACCATTTCATCCCCGGTTTTACCAGCCAACTCGTCGGTGCAAAGGCCGGCGACAAGCGCACGGTGAAGGTGGATTTCCCCGCGGACTTTGTTGTCGCGTTGCTCGGCGGTCGCTCCGGCGTGTACGAGGTGGACGTGGCGGAGGTGAAGGAAAAATCCATGCCGGCATTGGATGATGCCTTCGCCAAAAGTTGGGGCGCGGAGAGTCTGGACAAATTGCGCGAAGGCGTGCGGGCCGATCTGGAGAATGATCGCCGCACCAAGGCCGAGTCCGATACACGCGCGCAGGTGGTGGAGACATTGCTCGACCGCGTGAAGTGCGAGTTGCCGCAGTCCGTCCTCATCAACGAGCGGCGCAACGTGATTTACAACATCATCCTGAACAACCAACGGCGCGGGGTGAGCAAGGAAGAGATCGAGAAGAACAAGGAACAGATTCATGCGACGGCCAATATGGCGGCGCAGGATCGTGTGAAGGCGGACTTCGTGATGCGCCGCATTGCCGAGAAGGAGCAGATTGGTGTGACTGAAGATGAATTGGCCGAGCACGTGGTGGTGCTGGCCAAGCAGGCCAATCAGGAGCCCAAGAAATATTATCAGGAGCTGCAAAAGCGAAATGGCTTGGGCGATGTGCACAAGGAATTGCTGCACGCCAAGGTCGTGGATTTTCTGGTGCAACACGCGGCGATCGAGGAAGTGGATCCGCAGCCTGCGCC
>SIAW01000075.1 GCA_009695465.1 Pedosphaera sp. | reverse complement strand
TACTTCATCTTGGCCAGTTGCTTGGCCAGACGCGACTTGCGGCGGTCCGCAGTGCGAGGATGCAGCAGACCCTTCTTCGCGGCTTTGTCGATGGCAGAAACCAATTCGCGCATCACCTTTTCCGTCGCGGGCTTGTCGCCGGTCTCCTGTTGCTTGCGGAAAGTGCGCTTGAGATTGGTCACCTTATTACGCACGGGCAGGTTGATGGCCTTTTTGCGTTCGGCTTTGCGCTTGAGTTGACGGCGCTTCCAGCGACGACGCTCTAGCGGTTTCATCTTCGCTCCTGCCTTAACTGTCTTAATCTCTGCCATATTCAATAAAGGGTGCGAACCATAGCCAAACGCGCAAAGAAGTCAACGGAGACTTCTATGCATTGCTCAGAATGACCGCAACCCGCCGCTGGATATCTGCCTGGACCGTTTCTAATGGGCAATCGGCGTCAATCACCTTCACTCGTTGCGGGTGGCTATGGGCAATGGCGGCAAAGCCGCTTTCCACGCGCGCAAAAAATTCTGGGCCCGATTCTTCAAAGCGATCTGTGCCGCTGCGCCGCTTGCGACGAGCTTCGCTTGTAGTTTGAGAGACGGTGAGAAGCAGCGTGAGGTCAGGCCAAGTGTTGCCCACCGCAGCAGCAATAGCCGACTCCACCAGTGTCAAATCCAACCCGCGTCCGTGACCTTGATACGCCGTGGTCGAATCCGCGAAACGATCGCACAGGACAATCTCGCCGGCGGCCAGTGCCGGGCGAATCACTTCGCGGACGAGCTGCGCGCGACTGGCGTTGATGAGCAGCAGTTCCGCCTCTGCCGTCATGCCGTGTCCGGCGGGATGATGCTTGAGCAAGTGACGGATCTCCTCGCCCAACAACGTGCCCCCCGGCTCGCGCAACTCGCGCACCGTGCGTCCTTGTTGGCGCAGATGCTCCGCCAGCAATCGGATGTGCGTGGACTTGCCGGCACCTTCCGTGCCTTCAAACGTGATAAACAGTCCGCGGCTCAAAGTGGTTTCAGTCGCGCGCCCTTCGGCGTGTCTTCGATGGCCCAGCCTTGGGATTTCAATTCATCGCGCAACACATCGGCGCGCTTGAAATCCTTCGCCTTGCGCGCCGCGTTGCGTTCCTCGAGCAACGCGAGCAATCCAGCGGGTGCTTCCGCTTCCGCTTTGTTGCCGATGCCAATCACGCTGTCCACGCGTTCCCATGCGCCCAGCGCGGCGGCGGCAGCAACGGGAGTGAGTTGGCCGGTGGCGATGGCGCGGTTGCAGTCGCGCACCCAATCAAAAATCACGGCCCACGCAGCGGAGATGTTTAAGTCCTCATCGAGGGCCGCGGTGAATTGCTCCAGCAAGGCCGCGTTGGCTGGCGCGTGTGCGGCGGCGGCAGTCTCGCGCAGTTTGGCAAGACACTCGTCAATGCGCGCCAACGCGGTGCGCGCACCGGCAAGCCCATCGAGTGTGAAGTTGAAGGACTCGCGATAGTGCGAGGTGATGAGCAGGTAGCGGATCTCGCGGCCCGTGCAGCCTTTCGCCAGCAGATCGCGCAGGGTGAAATAATTGCCGAGGCTCTTGCTCATCTTTTTGCCTTCGACCAGCAGATGCGCGCCGTGCATCCAGTGGCGGACGAATGGCCGACCTGTGGCGCCTTCGCTCTGCGCAATCTCATCTTCATGATGCGGGAAGGCGAGGTCTTCGCCGCCGAGATGAAGATCAAAACTTTCGCCGAGCAACTTCATGCTCATCGCGCTGCACTCGATGTGCCAGCCGGGGCGGCCTTCGCCCCACGGACTGGGCCACGCGATGTCGCCGTCCTCCGGCACACGTGCCTTCCACAGCGCGAAGTCGGCGAGCGATTCCTTCTCGTACTCGTCGCTGGCCACGCGGTCGCCGACGCGCATGGCATCAAAGTTCAACTTCACAAGCTGGCCGTACTTGCAGCCGCAGCCGCGATATTTATCGATGCTGAAATAGACGGAACCATCGGGGGCGCGATAAGCGATGCCGCGTTCGATGAGCCGCGCGATGAGCTCAATCATTTCCGCGATGAACTCCGTGGCGCGCGGCGTGGCGTGCGGACGCAGGCACAGCAACGTGTCGAAGTCTTGCAGGAACGCCGCCTCGTAGCGGCCCGTGAACTCGCGCAGTGTAGTCCCGGCCTCGCGCACGCGCCGGATGATTTTGTCTTCTACGTCGGTGATGTTCATCACGTGGCGGACGGCGTAGCCGCGGAATTCAAGATAGCGCCGGACGAGATCAGCGAAGACAAACGTGCGGAAGTTGCCGATGTGCGCGAAGTCGTGGACGGTCGGCCCGCAGCAATACATGCCCACGGTTTTGCCGTCAGAATCCAGCGGCGCAAACGGCTGCGCCGACCGCGTGAGGGTGTTGAACAGTCGCACTGCCATAAGGCGAATCGCGCAGGAAAATAGCGGCAGGCGGCTGGAATCAAAAGCCGAATTTCAGCCGAGCACCGCTCCGCGTTCTGCGGGCGAAAGTTCTTTCCACTGTCCTTGCGGCAGCGCACCCAGCAGGAATGCGCCGATCCGCACACGCACCAAGCGCAAGGCAGGGTGGCCAACGGCGGCGGTCATCCGCCGCACCTGACGGTTTTTGCCTTCCACCAATTCCAGCCCAATCCAGCAGTCCGGCACATTTTTGCGGAAGCGGATGGGCGGATCGCGCGGCGAAAACTGCGGCTGCGGTTCCAGCATCCACGCACGGCACGGCAGCGTCCGGTGGCCTTGAATGATCATGCCCTTGGACAAGTTCGCCAGTGCAGCGGCGTCAGGCACGCGTTCCACTTGCACCGAGTATTCCCGCGCGTGGGCGTTTCGCGGGTGGAGCAGTCGCGCGTTCAGCTCAGGCTCATCACTCAACAGCAGCAGTCCTTCACTGTCGGCATCGAGTCGGCCGATGGGATAGATGTGCGGCGGAAAGCCAAATGCCGCGAGCGTGCGCCACTGCGAACCCGGTGCCGGAGTGAATTGCGAAAGCACACCGTACGGCTTGTGAAAAGCGATGAGCACCTCAGTGGCCTTTCCGCAAACCCACGGACGATTGTAAACGCATCGCGCGACTTTGCCGCGCGGGCGAGTGCGGAGGAAAGGAAAACCGCGCGGCGATTATTTTTGGGGCTAGGACAGCCTTTGTCCGATGGCTGATTGTACTGTGGGCGCAAGAAAGGAAACGACGATGAAAGAACAACTGGAACTGAATTTCGACACCACCCCCAAACGCCGCCTGCCTGCGCGGCGCCAACCCACCAGCAATGCGGACTGGTGGTTTTCGCAAATCCGCCGGATGGTGGATTGCGCCACGGAGTGGAGTCCGGTCGCCGCCGCCAAGCCTTGCCAGTCGCAGTTGCGGTAGGCGTCGCGAGTTTTGTGGTTTGCCAGCCACGCCGTCATGGCGTAAGGATTCGGGCTCGTTTCTGGCTTATGACGACGCCTGTGGAGATTTATGACACGACCCTGCGCGATGGTTCGCAGGGTGAGGGCGTCAACTTTTCTGTGGCGGACAAGCTGCGCATCGCCGAGCGGCTCGACGCGTTCGGCATGCACTACATCGAGGGCGGCTGGCCGGGGAGCAATCCCAAGGACATCGAGTTTTTCGCACAGGCGCAGCGCAAGAAATTCAAGCACGCCAAGCTCGCCGCATTCGGTTCCACGCGCCGCAAGGCTGTGCCGGTGGAGAAGGACGAGCAGGTGCGGCTACTGCTCACTGCGGGCACGCCGGTCGTTACCATCTATGGCAAGACGTCCATGCTGCACGTGAAGGAAGTGCTGCGCTGTTCGGCGGATGAAAACTTGGCGATGATCGGCGACACGGTTCGCTTTCTGAAAGATCACGGCAAGTTTGTCATCTACGACGCGGAACATTGTTTTGACGGGCACAAGCTCGATCCAGATTACGCCGTCGCCACGTGGCAGGCGGCGGAACAAGCGGGCGCGGACTTGGTGGTGTTGTGCGATACCAACGGCGGCTGTCTGCCGAGTGAAGTCGCAGCGATCACGCGCATCGCGCGGAGCAAGCTGAAATCCAAGATCGGCATCCACACACACGACGACATCGGACTGGGCGTCGCCAACGCGCTGGCGGCGCTGGAGTCGGGCGCTTCGCATGTGCAGGGCACGGTGAATGGTTACGGCGAGCGCACGGGCAATTGTAATCTGACCAGTTTGATTCCGTGTCTGGCGCTGAAGTTGAAACGCCGCTGCTTGCCGGCCACCGCAGTGCGGCAGATGAAAGATCTTTCGCAGTTCGTGGATGAGGTGGCGAACATCCGCCACAATCCGCGCCAGCCGTGGGTGGGTTCGGCGGCGTTCGCGCACAAGGGCGGCACGCACGTGAACGCCGTGCAGAAAATCGCGGCGAGCTACGAGCACATTGACCCTTCGCTCGTCGGCAACGCGCGCAATATTTTGATCAGCGATCTGTCCGGTCGCAGCAACATCCTGCTCAAGGCGCGTGATCTGGGTTTCAAGCTCGTGGACGACGCGCCGGAGACGAAGGATATTCTGGCGCGCGTGAAGGCGCTGGAACACGAGGGCTATGAGTTCGAGGCGGCGGAGGCGTCGCTGGCACTGCTCATCCGCAGCATCCTCGACCACAAGCCGGAGATGCTATTTTCGGTGGAAGATTTTCATGTGTCCACTCGCGGCACGGGCAAAGTTTCCACCACGGAAGCGACGATAAAATTGCGCGTCGGCCGCGAGGTGCATCATGAGGTGGCTGATGGCGATGGCCCGGTCAACGCGCTGGACAGCGCGTTGCGCCGCGCGTTGGCGAAATCCTTCCCGCAGCTCAAGCGCATCCAGTTGACGGATTACAAAGTGCGCATTCTCGATGGCATCGCCGGCACCGGCGCCAAGACGCGCGTGCTCATCACCTCCACCGACGGCAAGCGCGAGTGGGGCACCGTGGGCGTGAGCGAGAACATTATCGAAGCGAGCCTGCAAGCATTGGTGGACAGCATGGAATACGCGCTGATGCGGAAGTGAGACACGAATTTCACCCATTGGCACGAATTGATGAGGGCCGTGTCCGCCTCCACCAACCGGGGCCGCTGGCTGATTTTCAGAAGTGTCCGCCGAATCGAAACCACGCCGTGTTCCATGTCTCCAATCTGTGTCAATTCGTGAAATTCGTGTCTCTCGCGCATGACTGAAATTCCAAAAGCCTACGAGCCGCAGTCCGTGGAGGACAAATGGTATGACTTCTGGGTGAAGCAGAATTGCTTCACCGCCGATCCCGCGCGCGTCACGGAGCAGCGCCCGGCTTATTCCATCGTCATCCCGCCGCCGAATGTCACGGGCATGCTCCACATGGGGCACGTGCTCAACAACACGATTCAGGACATCCTCGCCCGCAAGGCGCGCATGGACGGCAAGGAAGTTCTCTGGCTGCCCGGCACGGATCACGCGGGCATCGCCACGCAGGTGCAAGTGGAGAAGGCGTTGAAGAAAGAGGAGCGCCTGACCAAATACGATCTCGGTCGCGAAAAGTTTTTGGAGCGCGTCTGGTCGTGGAAAGAAAAGCACGGCGGCATCATCATCAATCAGCTCAAGAAACTCGGCTGCTCGTGCGACTGGACGCGCGAACGCTTCACGATGGACGCGGAGTATTCGCGCTGCGTGCAGAAGGTGTTCGTCGAGCTTTACAAGAAGGGCCTCATCTATCGCGGCAAGCGGATGGTGAACTGGTGTCCCGTTTCGCAAACGGCGTTGTCCGACGAGGAAGTGGAAATGAAACCGCAGAAGGGTTTCATGTATCACTTCAAGGTCGAGGTGGCCGAGACGCCGGGCACGTGGCTGACCATTGCCACGACGCGGCCCGAGACGATTCCCGGCGACACCGCTGTGGCCGTGAACCCGAAGGACCCGCGTTACGCGCATCTCATCGGCCAGCACATCGTGCGGCCGTTGCCCGCGGAATTGCCGCGCGCGCAGAAACTCATCCCGATCATCGGCGACGATCATGTGGATTTCGAGTTCGGCACCGGCGTGCTCAAGGTGACGCCCGCGCACGACAAGGCGGACTTCGAGATCGGCGCGCGCCACAAGTTGCCCGTCGTGGACATCATGAATCCCGACGGCACGATGAACACCCTTGCGGGTGGGCCACTAGCCGGACTCGACCGGTTTCAGGCTCGAAAAGTCGCCGTGGATTTGCTGCGCGAACAAGGCGCGCTCGTGGAGGAGAAGCCTTACGAGAACAACGTCGGCTTCAGCCAGCGCGCGGATGTGCCGATCGAGCCGCGCTTGAGCGAGCAATGGTTTCTGAAATATCCCGCCGTCGCGCAATCAAAGGCGAGCGTGGAGCAATCGAGCTTGCTGGATAAGACCGTTACCGTGGTGTCAGCGACTGGCCAAGAGCTGCGCGGCACTTCCATCAAGGAGCTGCGCCACGCTGCGCTGGCCTACGCGCGTGGCCACGGGTTTCTGGGCAAGCCCTTCAAAAACGATGATTCGGGCTTGGAGATTCGCGTTGGTCGTCAGGGGCTTTCGCACGCGTTCAGCAATTTTGGGGAGGCCAACATTAAGTCCGTGGTGGTGCTTCCCGAACTGATTCAAAAGGCGATCTGGCTCTCCAGCGAACCGCATGAGCCGATTAATCCACTGGTCAAACAAGTCCATCGCCTTGTGGCGGCTTTGTCTTTGGGCGGAGAACTCCATAGCGTTCTCATCACCGCCAAGGAGTACTTCGATGGCACTGTCCACTACGACCACCGGGCAAAAAAAATGGCGTCCGGTGGTAAATCTCTGGAAGCGCATCCCCGTGAAGGGAAGTTGGACACCCAGCCTGCACCGAACGCTGAAGCGAAGGTACGCGACCTGCTAGTGCATGTCAAACGTAGCGGCCTGATGCGATTTCATCCTGACCGCTGGGCGAAAGTTTACGATCACTGGCTGACGAACATCCAGGACTGGTGCATCAGCCGCCAGCTTTGGTGGGGGCACCGCGTGCCAGTTTGGTATCGCGATGGCGAAGTCCATTGCGGACTTGAAGCGCCGCAGGGCGAAGGTTGGCAGCAAGACCCCGACGTGCTGGACACGTGGTTCAGCTCGTGGCTCTGGCCGTTCGCCACGATGGGTTGGCCGGAGAAGACCGACACGCTGCGCAAGTTTTATCCGACCACCGATCTCGTCACCGGGCCGGACATTATTTTCTTCTGGGTCGCGCGCATGATCATGGCGGGCTACGAGTTCATGGACGAGCTGCCGTTCAAGAACGTCTATTTCACCGGCATCATCCGCGACAAACAGGGGCGCAAGATGTCGAAGACGCTCGGCAATTCGCCCGACCCGCTCGACCTCATCGCCCGCTATGGCGCGGACGCTTTGCGATTCGGCACGATGCGCAGCGCGCCGCTCGGCCAGGACGTTCTCTTCGACGAAAAGGACGTGGAGCTGGGCCGCAACTTCTGCAACAAGCTTTGGAACGCCTGCCGCTTTCGACAAATGCAGGGCGGCGAAACGGAAGGCGAGATCGCGCCCGCGCTGCTGACGAGCGACGACAAGTGGATTCTGCTGCGGCTCGATCAGGCCATTCGCGAAGTGACCGACGCGCTTGCGAGCTACAACTTCGCTGTCGCTGTGCAGACGCTGCATCGCTTTTTCTGGAGCGAGTATTGCGACTGGTATGTCGAGGCGAGCAAAGCGGCATTCTTCGGCGACGATGCCGCGCTCAAGGCGAACACGCTCGCCGTGATTGATTTCGTGCTCGGCCACACGCTGCGCCTGTTCCATCCGTTCCTGCCGTTCATCACGGAAGAGCTGTGGCACGGGATGGGTTTTGCCACGGACATGCCGGCGGAGCAGGGTGGCAAAACCATCATGACTGCCCGCTGGCCCAAACCGTTGGGCGAAGAATTCAAGAGCAACTACGTGCTGGACGAGAGCGACGAGCAGTTCGTCGCGACCAAGCACGAACTCGTCACGCTCGGCCGCAATCTCAAGGCCGAGTTTAACATTTCCTCCAAGCGCGTCGCCTTCCAGTTCCGTCCCGAAGGCACGTTGCCAGCGCATGAATTGGAAGTCCTGCGCCTGCTGCTCAACGCGGAAAAACTCGACAGCATCACCGACGCGCCTGCCAAAGGCACGCCCGCCGTGCGCAACGCGCTGGGCGAACTTTTTCTGCCGCTCACTGGCTTGGTGGACTTCGCAGCCGAACGCGCGCGATTGGGCAAAGAGTTGGAGAAGATCACCGGCGAGATCGAGAAGGTGCAAGCCAAGCTGGCCAACCCCAGCTTCGCCGGAAAAGTTCCCGCCGCTGTTCTCGAAGAACATCAGCAACGCCTGGCCGACTGGCAGGAAAAACAGCACCGCGCCAGCACAGCCATCGCGCAATTGGCCGACGCCTGATCCGTCATGGCCAAGCTCGCGCATCTGCTCCTTGATCCACTGGCGGTGATCTGGCTTGTCCTGATTGCCGTCCTCATTTGGCAGATCCGCCGCAAACAATTCCGCTGGGCATACATCAACGGGCTGCTGGTTCTTTTCCTGTTGCTGTTCGCGGGCATGCCGCTGCCCGAACGTCTCATTGCCAGCTTGGAGCGGCCGTATTATCGCGAGGGATTGGATGCGGTGCCGTCGGCCGATGCGGTGGTCGTGCTCGGCGGGTTTGTCCATCGGCACAGTGGCATTGAGGAACCTGCCGGTGTTGATTTCTCCGACAGCGTTGATCGTTTCCTGACTGGCGTGGGACTTCTTCAAAAAGGCAAAGCGCAGAACTTGGTTTTGGGCGGCGGAGAATTTGGCCCGCGCAACAATTCAAAATCCGAAGGCGAGGCCGTGCAGCGCCTGCTGGAACGCTGGAAGATCAGCGAGGCGGTCGTGCATCAGACCGGCATCTGCGCCAACACGCAGGAAGAGGCGGTGAAGGTGCTGGACTTGATCAAACGCAATCAATGGAAGCGCGTCCATCTGGTGACCTCCGCGTGGCACATGCGCCGCGCGCTGGCGGTCTTCCGCACTGCGGGCGTGGAAGCAATTCCCGTCGCCTGCGATTTCGCTGCCTACCCCGCGCGCGAATCATGGTGGACGATGACCACCGTGTTGCCCACAACCTCGCGCTTGCTCGTGCTGCACCGGTACCTGCACGAGGAAGTGGGCTGGTTGTATTACCGGTCGCGTGGCTGGATCAGCGCTGACATTTCCACAGCACCATGAACACCACTGAACTTGCGCGCGCGCTTCGATGTGCGATGGCTGCGGCACGACAGGCGGGTGCGCTCATGCGGCGAAATCTTGACGCTCCCAAGCGGATCAACCAAAAGGCGCGACACGACATCAAGCTGGAGTTGGATGTGCGTGCGCAGCGCTTGATTGAGCGGGCGTTGCAAAAAGATTTTCCAGACATCGCGGTGCTGGGCGAAGAAGGCATCGTGGGCGATCCGGGCGCGGCGTGGCGTTGGGTGGTGGATCCCATTGACGGAACCGTCAATTTTACGCGCGGCATTCCCCACGCCTGCGTGTCCATCGCGTTGCAGTCCCGCGAACCGGGCGCGCGGCACTGGGACGCCTATCGCACGGAGATCGGCGTGGTGTACGATCCATTCTTGAATGAGATGTGGAGCGCGCGCCGCGGCGGCAAGGCACGGTTGAACAACCGGACAATCACTGTCAGTACCACGCAGCGGTTGCGCGATGCGGTGATCACGATGGGCTTCGCCAAAACGCGCGCCACCGTGCAGCGCAACCTGCCGATCTTCGACCGGCTGTGCCGACGCGTGATGAAAGTTCGCCTGATGGGTAGCGCAGCCTTGGCGTTAACATGGACGGCGGCAGGGCGGCTGGACGCTTATCGCGAGGAAGGCATTTGCCTGTGGGACATTGCTGCGGGCGGGTTGATTCTTGAATGCGCTGGCGGCGAGTTTCATCGGGTGCCGTTGTCGCGGCGCTACACGTACCGGCTGCTGGCGAGCAACGGCCGTTTGCGTCGGCACATCGAAGCGGTGCTTTAATCTGTCGCGCAGGCTGCGATGAACTCGCGGAACAGCGCGGCAAATGGCGGGTAGCGGTCGTACAGCCGTTCCGGATGGAACTGCACGGACTGCAAGAACGGCAGCGCTGATTTGTCGCGCAACTCCATCGCCTCCACCACGCCGTCGTCTGTGCGAGCGGTGATGCGCAGCGACGCAGCGATGCGCTCCACGGCCTGATGATGCGTGCTGTTGACGCCGATGCGCGTTGCGCCCAAGAGCGTGGCGAGTTGCGAGTCCGCTTCGATGGCGATGTCGTGCACCGGCTCCATCTTGCGTTCCATTTGTTTGTGGCGAAGCGCGCTTTTAATCTGCGTGGGAATATCCACGATGAGCGTGCCGCCCAAAGCGACATTGAGCACCTGATGGCCGCGGCAGATGCACAAGATGGGTTTGCGCTGGCGAAAAGTTTCTTCGACCAACGCCAACTCCAACGCGTCGCGTGCGGGTTCCGTCGGCCCCATCTTTTCAGCCAACTCCGGTGCGAGCGCCGCCGTGTAATGTTGCGGCTCCACATCTTCACCGCCGGTGAGCAGCACGCCTTCCGCGCGGCGCACGTACTCGGCAACATCCTGTCGCGTGGCCGTGAGTGGCAGTACCAATGGCAGACCACCGTGCTGCGCAATCGCCTGCGTGTAGCGATTGGAGAGTGAGAGCGAGGCGTCGGCGAATTCCGCACCTTTGTTTTGCTGGCAGGGCGTGACCAGTATGAGCGGAGCGCGAGCCATGAAACTAATCCAGCTCGGTGCCGGGGAAACGGTCCAAGATCATTTTTTTGACACTCACCTCTTCCTCCGGACGCAGCAGTCGGCGTTGGATGCGGCGGCGCACGGAGTCAAGCAGTAACAGCCACTCGACGATCGGCGGCGCATCCATCGGTTGCCACTGATCAAAGCGGCGGTGCTGCCACGTGAAGCGCCACTCGCCGCCCACACGCCGCGCGCACACGTCAATCTTCTGACCGTCGGCGTCGCGGCTTGCCCAAGAGATTTCAGCTTTTGCACCCATGTTATTCGGGGATGTCCACACTGGCCACGGCCATCGCGGCGATGCCTTCTTCGCGCCCGATAAAACCCAGATGCTCGTTGGTCGTGGCCTTGATGCCGACGCGATCGGGAGTGATACCCAGTGCAGCGGCAATGTTCGCCTTCATCTGCGTCGCGTGCGGCAAAACCTTGGGCGCTTGGGCGATGATGGTTGCATCAATGTTCACAATGCGCGCGTTGCGTGCGGCAACTTGGCGCGCGGCTTCCTCCAAAAAAATCCGGCTGGGCGCACCTTTCCAGCGCGGATCGGTGTTGGGGAAAAACTGGCCGATGTCGCCCAAGCCCAGCGCACCGAGCACGGCGTCGCAGATGGCGTGCAGCAGCGCGTCGGCGTCGGAGTGGCCGTCGAGTCCTTTGGGGTGCGGGATTTCAACACCGCCGAGAATCAGCGGTCGTCCCGCCTTGAGCGGATGCACATCATAGCCGATGCCGACACGAACCATGAGCGAGAGTGTAGGGAGCGGGGCAGGGGTGCCCAAGCAAATTTCATCCGCAGCGGTGGGCGGTGTCGGGACGTTGGCGCGACCGTTCAGTATTTTCCGTCGCGCACCTCGAAGTGCGTGGGCTTGCCGAGGCTGGTGCCGCCGCGTTGCACCCAATGCGCCGTCCAGCGCAGCATGGTTTCCAGCGAAGTCGGCGGCGCGCCCAACTTGGCCAGCAGTCGCGATGGATTGCTCAACAGCGCAGTGGGGTTTTCGTTGCCGACAAACACGGGCGCAATGTTCATGAGGTCGCCCAGCTTGAGTGCTAGATCTCGGACGGGCCAAATTTCTTGCGAGGTCAGATTCCACAATGCCGGCGGGCTGTCGCACAGCGCGAGGCTGCGCAGGATGAATTCGTTGGCGTCACTTTGCCAGATGCAGTTGAGGTGGCCCATCGCCAAATCAATGGGTTCGTGCTGTGCAATTTTCTGCGCGATGTCGTGCAGCACGCCGTAACGCAGATCGATGGCGTAGTTGAGGCGGATGAGTGCAATGGGCGTGCGTGTTTGCTGCGAGTGATGCTGGAAGATGCGCTCGCGCGCGAGACAAGCATTGGCGTATTCGCCAGCGGGATTGAGCGGAGTCTCCTCGGTGGCACCGCCGCTGGTGACGGGCATCAGCGGATAGATGGTGCCGCTGGAGAGCGCCACGATGCGCGCGTGCGGATAGCGCCGGCACGCGGCCGATGGCGGCAGCGTGTTGGTGGCCCAAGTCAGCGCGGGGTTTTGTTCGGTGCCAAATTTGAGGCCGACGAGGTGGATGATATTTGCGCTGTCGGGCAACGCACTCCACGCAGTGGGATCGAGCAGATCAACAGCGATGGTGCGCACGTGATGTTGTTCGAGCCACTGACGTGCGGCGGCGGAGGAGAAGCGACTGACGGCGATGACCTCCAACGGATGCCCAGCTTCATCCGCAGCGCGCTTGGCCAGTGCAGCCAGCGACGGGCCCATCTTGCCGCCCGCGCCCAGCACGATGAGCGGGCTTTGCACGTGACGCATAAAATCGCAGAGCGTCGCGCGCGGGGTGATCAACACCTCATCGAGTTGCCCTTCCGATGTGATGTGGTGGGGAAGTGTGGACATGAAATGGTCGGAGCGGTGAGATTTGAACTCACGACCTCCTGCTCCCAAAGCAGGCGCACTAACCGGGCTATGCGACGCTCCGACTCGCGAGACCTTAGCGGGTGAAGCAGTGTGGCTCAATGAGAAATTGATTGATTGAAACGTACGCCCGTTGTTTAGTGTCCCCCTTTATGGCGTTTCGAAGTCTCGGTTTGTCGGAAAAAGTTTTGGAGGGAGTCAAATCAATGGGCTGGGTCGATCCCACACCCATTCAATTGCGCACCATCCCGCTCATCTTGAGCGGACGCGATGTCATCGGCAGTGCGCAGACCGGCACGGGCAAGACGGCGGCGTTTGCGCTGCCCATCCTGACGAAGCTGGGCGAACACGGTGGTGGTACGCGCGCGCTCATCCTGGAACCGACGCGCGAGTTGGCAGCGCAAGTGGAGACGGCTTTTCGAGATTACGCGCGGCACACGAATCTGGAGGCCGCAGTGATCTACGGCGGCGTGGGCTACGGCCCGCAGAACGACGCGCTGCAACGCGGCGTGGACATATTGGTCGCCACGCCCGGTCGCCTGCTCGATCACATTGAACGTGGCACCTGCCGGTTGAATCGCGTGGAGTTTGTGGTGCTCGACGAGGCTGACCGCATGCTCGACATGGGTTTTCTGCCCGATGTGCGGCGCATCCTCGACAAGTGCCCGCGCCAACGCCACACCTCGCTTTTTTCTGCGACCGTGCCGCCGGAGATTGAGACGCTCATCAGTTGGGCCATGCACGAGCCAGAGTCCATTGAGATTGGCGCGCGCCGTTCGCCGGCCGAGACCGTGCGGCATCTGATTTATCCCGTCGCCGAATCGCAGAAGACCGATCTGCTGATCGCGATGTTGGAAGGACTCAACTACGATTCAGTCATCATCTTTTGCCGAACCAAACACGGTGCCGATCGCGCCGCCGCATTGCTCAAGCGCAACAATCACGCGGTGGCCGTGCTGCACTCCAACCGCACCCAGCGCGAACGCGAACTGGCGCTGGAAGGTTTCCGCAACGGCAAATTTGAAGTGCTCGTTGCCACCGACATCGCCGCGCGCGGATTGGACATCGCCAATGTCAGTCACGTGATCAACTTTGATGTGCCGCAGCACCCGGAAGATTATGTGCATCGCATCGGTCGTACGGGCCGCGCCTCCGCATCGGGCGACGCCTTCACCATGATGGTGGCCGAGGATTCCATGCACGTGGAAGCTATCGAGCGTTTCATCAGCCAGAAAATCGAACGCTCCAAGCTCGATGGTTTTGATTATCGCTACACCGCGATTTTCGATGCGCCCAAGTCGGGCGTGTCCGCGCGCGACAGCAAGATGAAGATGAGCCGCATCGGCAGCGGCTACCACTTTGGCCCGTCGAAACGGCGGCGGCGTTAAGCGCGCACTGGGCGCGCCTGCATCAGCACACGCGC
>SIAW01000074.1 GCA_009695465.1 Pedosphaera sp. | reverse complement strand
ATGGGACTGAAAGAAATTTGGTGGAGCCGAGGAGGCTCGAACTCCTGACCCCCACAATGCCATTGTGGTGCTCTACCAACTGAGCTACGACCCCAACCAAGGCCGGGGAGTATCAGGGCAGCCGCGCGGCGGAGTCAAAGTTTTTCTACTCCAACCCGAGCACCTTGCGTCCGGCGGCGGTGATCATGGATTGGTGCCACGGCGGATCCCACACGACCTCGACGGTCGCCTCTTCCACGCCGGATAATTGCAGGAGCTTCTGCTGCGCGTCGCCGGCGATGGTGGGGCCCATGCCGCAGCCGGGCGCGGTGAGGGTCATCTTGACGGAGACGCTCCAGCCACCGCCGTCCACGGGCGCCAGCGCGGTGTCATACACCAAGCCGAGGTCCAGAATGTTGACGGGGATCTCCGGGTCGTAACAGGTCTTCAAGATCTCGTTGACCATCTCGGAAGTCACCGGGCCACCGGCGGCATTGAGTGGCGCGGCGGCCGCGGCCAGTCCCAGCGCATCGGCATCATGCGCGCCGATGCGGTACAGCCCGCTGCCCGCGCGCACGGTGTACGTGCCGCCGAGAGTCTGGGTGATGTCCACGTCGGTGCCTTTGCCCAACGTGACGCGGTTGCCGCCGGGCACTTGGATGGCCTCGCAGTCGCGCTGGAGCGTACGGGTTTCGATGGTCTGCATGGAGTAATCGTAGCACCGGCGCGACGGTCAGGCGATCAAATCGTGGATCACCCGCCCGTGCACGTCGGTCAATCGGAAGTCGCGCCCGGCGTGGCGGAAGGTCAATCGCTCGTGGTCAAAGCCCATCAAGTGCAGCAGCGTCGCGTGCAGATCGTGGACGTGCACAGGATTTTCTTCTGCGCGAAACCCAAACTCATCCGTCGCACCGTAAGCCGTGCCGCCCTTCACGCCGCCGCCGGCCAGCCACATTGTGAAGCCGTGATGATTGTGATCGCGCCCGTTGATCTTGCCGGCATTGGAACCGGGCGTGGGCAATTCCACCGAGGGCGTGCGGCCAAATTCCCCGCCCCAAATCACCAGCGTGTCCTCGAGCAACCCGCGCTGTTTCAGATCGGTGAGCAGCGCGCCGATGGCCTGATCGCATTGCTTGGCCAGGTTACGGTGGTTCACCGCCAAGTCATCGTGGTTGTCCCACGGCTGACCGTCGCCGTGCCAGACTTGCACGAAGCGCACGCCGCGTTCCACCAAGCGCCGCGCGATGAGAATCTGCCGCGCCTGCGTGGTGTTGCCGTAAAGCTGGCGGATGTGCGCGGGCTCGCGACTGATGTCGAACGCATCGGCGGCATCAATCTGCATGCGGTACGCCAGTTCGAAGGAATGGATGCGCGCCTCGAGCGCGCCTTCGTTCTGCCGCGACTGCGCGTGGCGCTCGTTGATGCGGCGCAGCAGATCCAGTTGCCGCCGCTGCGCCTCGGGCAATTGCTCCGGGTTGCGGATGTGCTCGATCAACTCGTCGAGCTTCTGTTTGCGCGTGTCAATGTACGCGCCTTGATACGCGCCCGGCAAAAAGCCGCACTGCCAGTTCTGCGATTCCTGGATGGGATAGCCCGGACACATCGCGACGAAGCCGGGCAGGTTTTGATTTTCCGTGCCCAACCCGTACGTCATCCACGACCCGAAACTGGGGCGCACCTGCCGCGCATCGCCGCAGTTCATCAGCATCAACGACGGCTCGTGATTGGGCACATCGGCTTTCATGGAGCGGATGACGCAGATGTCATCCATGCACCGCGCCGTGTGCGGGAAAATCTCGCTCACCGGCAAACCCGATTGCCCGTATTGCTTGAACGTGTACGGCGAAGGCAACGCCGCGCCGGTCTTGCGTTCGGTGGGCAGATTGCCGCTGGGCAACACCTTACCCGCGTAACGGGCCAGCGCGGGCTTGGGATCGAACGTGTCCACATGCGATGGCCCGCCGTTCATGAAGAGATGGATGACGCGCTTGGCGCGCGGCCGGAAATGCGTGGCCCGCTGCGCCAAGGGATTATTCGTGGCCGCAGTGGCCGTCGGCGCAAGCAGGCTGGCCAATCCCATCGCGCCAAACCCCATGCCCGCGCGGCACAGCAACTCACGCCGGTTGAGCGCCAGATGTTCCCAATTGAAACCGTGATGCCCCATCGCCGGAAAGCCTGCCGCAAATGCGCTGTGGAGCCAACCGTAAACCCAGCACCCCGCCGCGCAGCGCGCTCAGTGCTGGATGAAGAAGCTCAGGTTCTCCAGTTCAATCGCCAGATTGACGTTGTTGACCACGACCTCCTCGGGCACATGCAACACGGTGGGCGCAAAATTCATGATGCCCATGATCCCCGCCTCCACCAATTTGTTGGCCGCCTCCTGCGCGGACTCCGGCGGCACGCACAGGATGGCCATGCGAACGCGGTGCTCCCGCGCGAACGCCGTGAGTTGATCCATCGGGAACACCGGCTGCTCAAAACGCTTGGAGTGTTTCAGCGGCACGTGATTGTCGAAGGCGGCAATCACTGTGAAGCCTTCCTTTTGAAACCCGCGATAGGAGAGCAGCGCCGTGCCCAGATTGCCCACGCCCACCAAGACCACCGGCTGCAGGCTGTTGGTGCCCAGCATTTCGCTCATCATGCGCGACAATTGCCCGACATCATAACCCAGCCCGCGCGTGCCGAACTGGCCGAAGTAGGTGAGGTCTTTGCGAAGCTGCGGGGATTTGACACCCGCCGCCAACGCCAGCGCGTCGCTGGAAACGGTGTGGATGCCATTGGCCAAAAGCCGTTGCAGACAGCGCAGATAAATGGACAACCGATAGATGGTCTTGCGCGGGATTTCCGGCCGGGGCGTGCGATTGTTTTTGGAGATGGGCATGCGGCCGACGAGGTGTGTTGTGTTGGCATTCTCGCGGGGGACTTCAGCAGGTCAAGGGAATTGATGGGAACACAGAATTGCATTGCCACTCTCTGCCGCCGTGCGGACAGTCACGCACCCCATGGCGGACCCCATCCTCAAAGGCCATCCTCCCGGTCGCAGTTGGGTGCGCTATCAGGTGACGCTGGCCTTGTGCGTGGCGGCGGCCATTTCGTACGTCTGCCGCAACACCATCTCTGTTGCCGAAAGTACGATCCGCAGTGACTTGGGGTTGACCAAGGAACAGACGGGCCTGTTGATGGGCGCGTTCTTCCTGCCGTACGCGCTGGGGCAAATCCCCGCCGGACTGCTCGCGCACAACAAAGGCACGCGCTATTGCATGCCGCTCTTCGCGATGTGCTGGTCGGTGGCCACGCTCATGTTCGGCAAGGTCGCCACTCTGGGGGGACTCATCGCTGCGCGCGCCGGACAGGGCCTGTCGCAGGCAGGTATTTTTCCCTGCGCCACCAGCAGCATCGCCCACTGGTTTCCCATCAGCGAACGCGCCTTTCCCAGCGGCGCATTGGCCAGCTTCATGTCGCTGGGCGGCGCGGTCGGTGTCTGGATCGCAGGCTTGATGATTGTGGATGAACGCATCGGCTGGCGCGGCATGTATCTCATCTTCAGCCTGCCGGGTTTTATTTTTGCCGCGTGGTTTCTCGTCTGGTTTCGGGATCGCCCGGAGGAACATCCCTCGGTGCGCGCCGAGGAAATGGCACACATCGCCGCAGGCCGCACTATCAGCAGCACCACCGAGTCTGAGTCCACGCCGTGGTGGCAATTGTTGACCAGCCCGGCCACGATTTGGATCTGCGGCCAGCAATTCTGCCGCGCTGGGGCGGTGATGTTTTTCTCCAGTTGGTTCGCCACCTATCTGCAGGAGCAGCACAAAGCAAGCATCCCCAAATCCGGCTTCCTCTCGATGCTGCCACTGGTGGGCATCGTCGTGGGTGGGATCACCGGCGGCACTGTCGTGGATGCGATCTATCGTCGCACAGGCAGCATCCGCCTCTCGCGCCAAGGCGTGGCCATCATCTCATCGTTGATCTGCGCCGTGTGCATCGCCTGCGCGTTGCTGGTTCACGATCCCATTCCCGCCGTACTGCTCATCAGCGTCGGCAGCATGTTTGCCGGCGCCGCGGGCCCGTGCGGCTACACCATCACCGTGGACATGGGCGGTCGCCATGTGGCGCCGCTCTTTGCCACAATGAACATGGCAGGCAACATCGGCGCGCTGGGCTTCACCGTCGTGGTCCCGTACATCCAACGCGCTGTCGGCTGGGACGGAGTGATGATGGTGTTCGGCGCCCTCTTCATCGTCTCGGCTTTTTGCTGGTGGATGCTCGACTCCTCCGGCACGGTCTTCGGCCAATCCATCTCAAAATCCCAAGGCCATAATGCCGCACGTTGACACTCCCCAAAGTCGTTGCCGCTTCGCGCTGGAGCACGCCGACATCACGCCGCCCGCCAATATTTATCACCGCATGTGGGGCGCGGCCACGCATGAACGCGCCACGGGCATCCACCGTCCCCTGCGCGCCACCGTCGCCCTCTTTGCCCCGCACGACGACACCTCCACCGAGCGCCAGTTTGTAATCGCGCTGGATCACTGCGTCATGGGCCGGGTGGAGATGGATACCCTGCTCAACACCGCCTGCGCCCGCGCCGACGTGCCGCGCGCGCAGTGCATCGTTGTCTTTTCGCACACGCACGCCGCGGGACTGATGGGCTTGGAACGCGCCAACTTGCCCGGCGGCGATTTGATCGCGCCGTATCTGGACACCCTCGCCGAGTGCGTCGGTGATTTGCTTTCCCAAACACTGGCCCAACTGCAGCCCGCCTCCATCGTGTACGGCACGGGCCGTTGCAGCTTGGCGGCGCACCGCGATTTCTGGGACGCACAACACAACCTCTTCGCGTGCGGTTTTAATCCCAGCGTCCCCGCAGACGACACGCTGCTGACTGCCCGCGTCACCGGCGAGCACGGCGACACACTGGCGACCCTCGTCAACTACGCCTGTCATCCCACCACGCTTGCGTGGGGCAACACGCTTATCAGTCCGGATTTTCCCGGTGCGATGCGCGAGGTCATCGAGGAGGCCACCGGCGCGCCGTGCCTTTTCTTGCAAGGCGCCTCCGGCGAACTGGGCCCGCGCGAAGGTTTCGTTGGCAACGTCGCTGTGGCTGACCGTCATGGCCGCCAACTTGGATACGCTGCACTGGCCACGCTGGAGGAATTGCCCGCGCCGGGCACACGCTTCGATTACGCTGGCCCAGTCGTCTCCGGCGCGACCATCGCCACGTGGCAGCACGTTGCCCTCACACCGGCACAGTTGCGTGACCACGAACACTGGACGCGCAAGGCATGGGACATTCCCCTGCCCATCCGTCCCGGCACACCAACCTTGCCGCAAGTGCAGGCGGAATTGGCGGAGTGGAGCGCGAAAGAAACCGCCGCGCACGCAGCGGGCCAGCCCGACGCCGCGCGCGATGCTCGCGCAATGGCCGAGCGCAAGCGGCGCATGTTCCATCGCCTGCAACAACTGCCGCCGGGCGATCACTTGCCGCTGGAAGCCACGGTGCTGCGCCTGGGCGATGCGGTGTGGGTCATTTTACAGGGCGAATTTTACAGCGCGTTGCAGACCCAATTGCGCGCGCGATTCCCCGGCGTGCCCATCGTCGTCGCCACCATCGCCAGTCACTGGGGCGCGAGCTATCTGCCGCCGCGCGAGTTGTACGGAAAAGGCATCTACCAAGAAACGATCGCCATCGTTGCCGCGGGGAGTTTGGAAACCGTGATCGAACTGGTGGGCCAGGAAATCCGCCGGCAATTGCCAACATGAAAATCACCGCCATCCAAGTCCATGTCTGCCACGCGCGCATGCGCAACTGGGTGTTTGTCAAAGTGCTCACCAGCGAACCGGGCCTGTGGGGCTGGGGCGAAGGCACGCTGGAATGGCACACGCGCGGCGTGGTGGGTTCCGTCGAGGATTTGGCCGACCTCATTGTCGGCGAAGATCCCCGGCGCATCGAGCATCTCTGGCAAATGATGCACCGCCAACATTTCTGGCACGGCCACGGCGTGGTGCGCGCCACGGCCATCTCGGCCATCGACATCGCCCTGTGGGACATCGCCGGCAAGATTGCCAATCAACCCTGCCATCAACTCTGGGGCGGTGCCGTGCGCGATTACGTCCGCACGTACTGCCATCTGGGCGGCGGGCGCATGGAGGATTTTTACGAGACACCGGTGGACAACGCCAAGCGCTTCGGCGATCTGGCTCTCGCGGCGGTGGCCGACGGTTTCACCGCGTTCAAAAGCATGGCCGTGCCCTCCACGATGCCGTTGGAAGGACAGCAGCCCATCCGCGCCGCCGAAGCGTGCGTTCGCGCGATGCGCGAAGCGGTGGGGCCGGACATTGACATCATGGTGGACTGCCACGCGCGCCCGTCACCCGCGATGGGCCTGCAATTCGGCAAGGCGCTGGATCCTTACGGGCTGTATTTTTTTGAGGAACCGTGCTGGCCCGAAAGCGTGGAGGGACTGGCCATGATCAATGCCGCCATCACCACGCCAGTGGCCACGGGCGAGCGCGTGACGCGCCTGTCGGATTTCCGCGATCTCTTCGCGCGGCGCGCCTGCGATGTCTGCCAACTGGACCTCACGCACTGCGGCGGCTTCACCGAAGGCCGGCGCGTGGCGGCGTTGGCGGAGGCGTATCGAATCGCGCTGGCACCGCACAATCCGCAAGGGCCGGTCAGCACGGCGGCGTCGTTGGAGTTTGGGTTTTCGCAGCCCAGCTACATCATCTGCGAAACGGTGCACGCGGATGTCCCGTGGCGCAGCGATGTGGTCACCGAAGGGTTCACCGTGGAACGGAAAGGTCGCATCGTGCGGGCCAACACCAAGCCCGGCTTGGGCATCGAGTTGAACGAGGCGGAAATCAAGAAGCACCCCTTCCAACCGGAGACCGTGCAGCGCGTGTTCCACCGCGACGGTAGCGTCGGCGATTGGTAGCCGCGCCCCTCTGCGGACTAATCCGCAAAAAGAAATTCGTTGGCCATCAGCAGCACCTGCGCGTACTGCACCCACGCCTGCGCGCGCCGCGCTGCCACCGGGACGTTGAGGAATGCCTGCGCCTCGGCAAACTCTTGCTGCGTTGGCGCGCGCTGAAATGCGATCGCGTGCAGGCGACGGATACGCTCGGCATCGTCCGTCGCCGACGCCACCTCTTGCCTCGCGAGCAGCGCTTTGGCCTGCACCAGTACGAACGGGCTGTTCATGAAATAGAGCGCCTGCTGCGGCACGGTATTGACGAAGCGCTGCGGCACGTGCGTGTCAGGATTGGCGAAGTCGAAGATGCGCCACACGCCCGGCAGATTTTGGCGATCAATAAATCCATAGATGGACCGGCGCGTGGCGAGGACGTTCCCCGCCAGATCCACCGGCTGCCCGCCCAGAGTTGTGTCCAAGCGCCCCGCCACGAAAAGCAGACTGTCGTGCATCGCCTCGTAGGACAGGCGCTGGCGGGTGATCTTCCATAGCAGCCGATTTTCCGGATCCACTGCAATGCCCTCGGGACGATCGTTGCTGCCCTGTTGGTACGCCGCCGAGAGCATGATGCGACGGTGTAATTTCTTGAGTGACCAACCTTCCTGCACGAAACCCGTGGCCAGATGATCGAGCAGCTCCGGATGTGTGGGCGGCTCGGCGCGCAGTCCAAAGTCGCTCGGGGTGCGCACCAGTCCGTGGCCGAAGTGATGTTCCCAAACGCGATTGACGATGACCCGCGCCGTCAGCGGATTGTCGCGGTGAGCGATCGCGCGCGCCAATTCCAGTCGCCCGCTGCCCTGCGTGAAGGGCTGGCGCTGCGGTGTCATGCACTCCAAAAACTGCCGGGGCACGCGCGCGCCCGCATTGCCGGGATTGCCCCGCACAAAAATCACCGGCTCGACCGGCGTAGGTTTGTCCACCAGCGCCATCGCGCGCGGGGGCACGCCCGAATGACTGGCCTCCAACTTCGTCAGCCGTGATTCGATCTGCTTGATCTTCTCGCGCTGCCCGAAGAGCAGGCTGTCGGGATTGTCCGGCGGCAGATCTGCGGGCACGGCGGCGGGCGAGTCCGCGCCGTATAACACCTGCCGCACGGCTGCCAATTCCGGCGGCGGCGACACCGTGTCCGCCGCGGCGAACAGTCTGCCGTACGCCGCGGCGACATCCGCCAGCGTGGTCGGTGATTTGTCCGCCCATTGTTTGGCCAGGAGCGGCAGCTTGGCGGTGGCGACGGGCGTCACGCGCGCCGGAAGTTCTGCTGCCGGCAACTCTGCCAGTGCAAACCATGCAGCCAACACAGGATGCCCCGTGCGCTTCCATTCATCCAATTGCCGCCGCCAGCTCGCAAAGGCGCGGGCGTTGAATTTGTTTTTGGCGACGAGCTGGGCCAGCGGTTCGCCCGTCAGTTTGTTTTGATTGGCCTGATGCGCGGCCAGCAGATATTCCCCCGCACGACGGCGCAGCGTGGCCAGCCCTTCGGCCACGGTCACTTGCTTGAACTGCTCCAGCTCGGCGGCGATCTTTCCGCGTTCCGCCAAATACTCCGCGTGTTGTGGCGGCAGCGAGTTTTTGCCGAGCAACGGCTTCTCATCCGGCTCGGTGCTGCTGGCGAACACGCCGTAGAGCGAATAGTAATCGGCCGTGGGCACGGGATCGTATTTGTGATCGTGACAGCGCGCACACGTGACCGTCAACCCCATGAACCCGCGCGTGACTACATCAATGCGGTCGTCAATGATGTCATGCGGGTTGCCCAGAAAACGCCGCCCCAACGTCAAGTAGCCCAGCGCAGCCAGCGCACGTTTGTCCTCGCCCAACTCCAGCTTGTCCGCCGCGATCTGTTCGACGATGAAACGGTCGAACGGCAAATCATCATTGAAGGCGCGCACCACGTAATCGCGATAAGTGTACGAATACGGGAAGCGGCGCTCCACGTTCACACCCACGTACCCTTTGTTGTCCGCGTAGCGGGCAACATCCAGCCAGTGCCGCGCCCAGCGTTCGCCATATTGCGGCGAGGCCAGCAGCCGATCGAGCACGCGCGCGAATGCCTCGGGAGAATTGTCGCGTTCAAACACCTCCACATCCGCCATCGTCGGCGGCAGACCAATCAGATCAAAGGTGGCGCGGCGGATCAACGTTCGCTTGTCCGCCTTGGGCGAAGGCGCCAGCCGCGCGCGCTGCAATGTCGCCAGCACAAAAGCATCCACCGGCGTCTTCGCCCAGCCGTTGCCGCCCACCGGCGGGACGGGAGGATTGGCGACGGGCTGGAAGGCCCAGTGCGTGCGCACTCGCTGCGGATCGGAGAGCGGCGGACCTTTTATCACCGTGGCGGCATCGCGCGGATCCGGAGCGCCTGCGCGTATCCATTCTTCCAGCGCGCGGATTTCCAATTCGGAAAGCGGCTGGCCTTTGTGCGGCATCTTCAATTTGGGATCCGACTGGCGCACGGCCTTGATGAGCAGGCTGGCCTCGGGTTTGCCGGGCACGATGGCCGCACCGCGCTCGCCGCCCTTGCGCAGATCCGCGCGTGTATCCAGCCGCAGACCGCCTTTGGCTTTGCCCGCAGATTGGCTGTGGCACTCGTAGCAACGCTCGACCAGCACGGGCCGCACGGATTTTTCAAACGCCTCAAAATCCTCCGCCCACAGCGCGGGCATCAGCGTGGCAAACGCAAAGAGGAGAAATGTTCGGGCACCGCTCATTGGCGCGCACAACCTAGCGGCTTTGCGGCAAATGAAAAGCCCGCGCCATCAGCAAAGTCGAAGCACCGCCGTCGCGGCGCGTTGGCTTGCGCCCGGTTCGCCCAGTGTGGCGACAATCTGCACCAGCCGCGTGGTGATAGCCGCACGGCGCGGCGCATCCTTCAACAACGCCAGCGTCTCGCGCGCGATGTTCGGCCCGGTGGCCTCGTGCTGGATCAGCTCGGGAAAAATGGGTTCGTTGGCCAACAGGTTGGGCATGGCCAGATAATCCACGCTCACGATACAGCGACCGATGAGATAGGTCGGCCATGAGGTGCGATAGAGCGCCACCGTCGGCACGCCGAACCACGCGCACTCCAGCGTCACTGTGCCAGTGCTGGCGATGGCCACTGTCGCGGTGCGCAGCGCCTCGGCGAGTTTTCCAATCTGCAGTTGGACATCGGGAAATGCCGCGAGCATCGGTCGCGCCTGCGCTGCGAGCGTCGCATCGGGCAGCACCAGTTGGAAACGTGTCTCCGGCATCACTTCGCGGATGCGCTGCAGGGCATCGAGCATCGGCGGCATGTGCCGGCGCAACTCCCCTTCTCGACTGCCGGGCAGCAGCAGCACCGTGTTGGTGGATGCTGTTTCACCCGCGTTGTCTGCGCGCCCGCCGTGCCTGTCCACGATGGGGTGTCCCACAAACTCGACGCACAGCTCGGGCGCGTGCCTTGCGTACCACGCTTGCTCGAAGGGCAGGATGCAGAGCAAGAGATCGTAGTCGCGTGCCATCAACTTCGCGCGGCCGGGGCGCGAGGCCCAAACCTGCGGCGAGACGTACTGCACGATGCGCGGTCGCCAGTCCGCGCCGGTGGCTGCGATGCGCGCCCGCACGGCGCGGGCAAAGCGGCTGTTAAAACCTGAGAAGTCCACACAGACAATCACGTCGGGACGGCGCTCGAAGGCCCGCTTCACCAGTCGCGCCATCAGGCGGCGGAACTCGAAATACTTTTTGACGACCTCCCAAATTCCGATGATCGAGTGGCGCGCCATATCCTCCGCCAACTCCACTCCAGCCTCAGCCATCCTCGGTCCGCCTGCGCCAAAAAAGTTCGCCTGCGGCCGTTCATGCCGCAGTGCTCCGACCAATTCCGCCGCGAGCAAGTCGCCGCTCGCCTCGCCGGCGATGAACATGAAAGTCGGCGCCTCGTGCCGGTTCATTTTGACTCCTGCACCTGTCGCGTGATTTCAAACGCCAAATCAAGTGCCTGCTTGGCGGAGGCCCCGCTCACGCGCGGCGTCTGCCGTTCGCGCACGCATTCCACAAAGTGATGCAGCTCGAGTTTGAGCGGCTCGTCCTTGGCGATGGGCACCGGCTCGCGCACGATTTTCTTGCCGGCAAAAGCGCTGACGATGGTCGAATCTTTCGCGTGCAGCAATTTTTGGAAGAGCGAACTTTCCGCCTCCCCGTCGCGCGCCAAGCGATAGATGAAGCCCTCCTGCGCGCGGTAATCCAGACTGATGTAACTGGGCTGCGCACCGCCACTGAACACGCGGATCTTGCGCAGTCGCTCCGGACTCACGCGGCTGGCCGTGAGATTGGCCACGCAGCCGTTGGCGAAACGCAGGCGCGCGTTGGCAATGTCCTCACTCGCGCTGAGCACCGAGATGCCAACGGCGTCCACGCTGGTGACGGGCGACTTCACGAAGGCGAGCACGACGTCCAGATCGTGGATCATCAAATCGAGCACCACGCCGATGTCCGTGCTGCGCTCGGGAAATGGCGAGAGGCGATGCGCCTCGATGAAGCGCGGGTGCGGCGCGGCTTGCTCCAGATAATTGAAGACGGGATTGAATCGCTCCACGTGTCCCACCTGCAACACGCAGCCGTGCCGCTGCGCCAGCTCGACCAGCTCGGCGGCCTGCGGGGCGTTGTCGGTCATCGGTTTCTCGACGAGCACATGCTTGCCTTGTTGGAGCAGCGACTTGGCCAACTCAAAATGCGTGGTCGTGGGCGTGACGATGCTCAAGGCATTACTCGCAGCGGCGGCCTCGGCAAAAGTCGCAAAGGCGCGGACACGATGCTGGGCGGCATGGACGCGCGCCGCCTCGGCATTCGCATCGTACACGCCGACAAATTCGACATGCCCCGCAGCGGCCAGTTGCGCGTAGATGCGCGCGTGATGCTGGCCGAGGGAACCGGTGCCGATGACGGCGACTTTGACACTGTCTGTCACGCGGCTGGTATAATTATCCGGAAGCCAAGTTGAAAGCTTGAAGCGCGCGGCCGCGTTTGATTTCATGGCGGTGAACCCCAGACCCACGCCATGAATCGTCGCACCTTTCTGAAAACCTCGCTGGCCGCTGCCACGCTGGCGCACCTGCCAGCACCCGTCACCGCAGCGGATGTCGCCAAGCAAAAGATCCGCATCGGCTTTCTGGGCGTGGCGCATTCGCACGCCGCGGGAAAAGTCAGCGTGGCCCAATCTTCGGCGGACTGGGATCTGGTGGGCATCTGTGAAGACGGCGTCGCCTTGCGCGATCGTTTTGAAAAGCAAGGTGTGCGCCTGTTGAGCCAAGCGGAGCTGTTCGGCAAATCGCAGGTGGTCGCCGTGGAGTCAGCGGTGCGCGACCATTTCCAGCATGCGAAAGCCGCGCTCACTGCGGGCAAACATGTCCACGTGGAAAAGCCGCCCACCACGTCGCTCGCGGAATTCAAAGAGCTGCAGGCGTTGGCGAGTCAGAATAAATGCCTGATGCAGATGGGCTACATGTGGCGCTATCATCCGGGGTTCGCCAAGATTGCAGAAGCCATGCGCGCGGGTTGGCTGGGCGAGGTCAGCTCGATTCGTTGCTCCATGAATTCGCTCGTCAACACCCCCGCCGCCCGCGCGGAGCTGGTGGAGTTTCGCGGCGGCGGCATGTTCGAGTTGGGTTCCCATCTGATTGATGCTGTCGTGCGCCTGCTCGGCCGTCCGGACAAGATCACGCCCACGCTGCGCACGCACGGGCGATTCAATGACAAGCTGGCCGACAACGCGGTGGCGGTGTTTGAATATCCCCGCGCGCTGGCGACCATCAACATTGATCTGCTCCAGCCCAATGCGCATGCGCACCGCGCGTTCGAGGTGGTGGGCAGCAACGGCACGGCGTGGATGCAACCGATCGAGCCGCCGACCTTGCAGCTTGATCTGGCCAAAGCCGCTGGTCCGTATCCGGCAAAACAACACACGGTGACGTTGCCCAAATATCAACGCTACGCGCCTGAGCTGGCTGACTTGGCGGACGCGGTCCGCAACAAGCGCGCGCTGGCCATCACACCGGAAACCGATTTGCTGGTGCAGGAGTGCGTGCTGCAAGCCTGCCAGATGTGAAGCCGCGATTGCCCTTGCAGTCCCGACAGGCGATGGACTAAATCGTGCGTGAAAATCTCCGTGTTGGGTGCCGGCGCATGGGGCACCGCGTTGGCCAAGCTGCTGCACGAAGGCGGTCACGCGGTTTCACTTTGGGGCCACGCGCCGCGCCTGCACGTCATCGCGCAATCGCGCCGCAACGAATCGCTGCTGCCGGGGATTGATCTGCCCGCCGACTGGACGTTGGAACCGGATCTGGCAAAAGTGATCGCGGGCCGCGACCTGCTGGTCTTCGCAGTGCCGTCAGCCACGTTTCGCGAAACCGCCGTGCAGACGGAGGCGTTCGCGGGCATCGCGGTGTCCGTCACCAAAGGGATCGAGCACGCCACCGGGCTGACGATGGGCGATGTCCTGCGGCAGACCACGCCCAAGGCAACGGTGGCGGCGATGTCCGGACCGTCGCTGGCGTTGGAGGTGGCGCAGGGAATCCCCACGGCACTGGTGGCGGCCAGCGCGGACGAAGCAGCGGCGCGCGTGGTGCAGGATCTTTTTCATCGCCCGACGTTGCGTGTGTACACCACCACCGATCTGCGCGGCGTGGAATTGGGCGGGGCGCTCAAGAACGTGATCGCCATCGCGGCGGGCGTCTGCGATGGCCTGCAATTTGGCGACAACGCGAAGGCTGCATTGATCACGCGCGGACTGGCGGAGATGCGACGGCTCGGTGTGGCGTGCGGCGCGCGACAAGAAACGTTCAACGGATTAAGTGGACTGGGCGATTTGACCGTGACCTGCTTTTCCAGCAAGAGCCGCAATCGCACGTTGGGCGAACGACTGGCGCGGGGCGAGTCGTTGGAGTCGGCACTGGCGCGCGCCACGGCGGAGGGTCATCCCACGGCGCGGTCGGCATTCCAACTGGCGCGGCGCATGGGCATCACCACGCCGATCATCGACGAGGTGTACGCGATGTTGTACGCGGGCAAAGACGCGGCGCAGACGGTGCTCGATCTGATGATGCGCGAGTCGCGCCCGGAGAATTAAAGCCGCGCTTCGATGAGCCGCAGGAGCTGGCTGTGCTCTT
>SIAW01000073.1 GCA_009695465.1 Pedosphaera sp. | reverse complement strand
GCTGCGCCTGACGCGCATGAGCCGGAGAAATCGCCGGCGGAGAAGGCGGCGCATTTTGTGGCGCAGATCGGTAAGGTGGCCAAGGCCGATGTCCCCGTGCATCAACAGCGCGACGCGCTGTTCTTAGCCTACAAATGGACGGCGCTTTCCGAGGGCAATGAAACGGGGGCGGCGACAATGTTGCAGGGGCAACTCCAGAAGTTCAAACACCTGGGCAATGGCGAGGCGTTTCTCCAACAGGCAGTCGCGGTCTATGCGGCGGCGGTGCATCTGCAGAACGAGAAGGAGAGCTGGAAGTTCTCGGCGGTGGAACTGAAGTTCGCCGATGATCTCATTGCCAGTTACGCGGCGCAGTTCGTTCACGAGGATGCTGCTGGCCATGGTGCCAGTGCCCATGCAGCGGCCACGCCGCACTGGGGATACGACGGGGATTTTGGCCCGGAGAAATGGGGAATGCTCGCGGCCGATGCCAAGGGCGATCGCCAGTCGCCCATTGACATCCAGCCCACGGCGGCAGTGGCGGCGGGCAATCTGCATCTGCGCCTGGATTATCATCCCTGCAAACTCACGCTGGTGAACAATGGGCACACCATCCAAGCCGATGTGCGGGCGTTGGATCGCAACAGCACCATCGAGATCGGCATGGCGGGCGCAACCAACAGTTATTTGCTCAAGCAATTCCATTTCCATTATCGCAGCGAGCATCAGGTGGACGGGCACGACGCGCCGTTGGAGGTGCATCTGGTGCATGAACTGATGTCCGACGAACACGGCGCTGCGCATTCCCACATTGCGCATGGCGGGGTTGCGCTCAGCGATAATCCCCGCGGCGGCGCGGCGCACGCTCCGGCGGCAGGCGATGGGCACGGCAAAGAAGCGAAGGGCGGTTCGACGTTTCCCAAGCTGGCGGTGATTGGCGTGTTGATCGTCGAGGGTGCGGTGCATCCGTACGTGGCGCAGTTTTGGGGCGATGATCTGCCCCAGGAAAAAGGGCAGACGCGATTGGTGACGACCGGTCGGGACACCGGCCCGCAGAATTTCTTGCCGGCCAATCCGGCGTACTTCCGCTACAGCGGCTCGCTCACCACACCGCCGTGTTCGCAGAATGTGATGTGGACGGTGATGGCGGAGCCGATCCAGTTTTCGCGGGAACAGATCGAGTCTTTCGGCGCCCTGAAATTCCTCAATGGCCGCCAGAACAAACGGCCGGTGCAGCCGCTCAATCAACGCATTGTGCTGCAGTCGCAGATGATCATCGGCACGGCAAAGCTCGGCGCGGCGGCTGGGCACTGAGTATTAGTTTTTCTTTCCCAGCGGTGTGGCGGCATTTTTGATTTGCCATCTCCCTTGAATTTCGGCCAAGTCGCCCGTGTCAACTTGCCTGTGCCGGTGGCCTGTGGCCGCTGCAACCAACGATTAATTTATGGTGACGATTCCTGTTTTGCGCTGGGGCCAACCTTACGAGAGTCTGAAATATGACGAGGTGATCCATCACCGCACCGGCGAAGTGCTGGCGCGCGTGGGGCAGGCGAACCCGGGGTTGCTGGCCAAGGACATGAAGTCGGCGCATCGCGCGCGCGAAGTGCTCACGGCCATTCCCGTGGCGAAACTCGTGCAGATGATGAAGAAAGCGGCGGACCTTTATCTGAAGGCCACCTTGCCGCTGGGCGATGGCATGCAGTCGCCGGAGGATTTCGCGCGCCAGCAATCGGCCTCGACGGGGTTGCCGGAGCACATGTGCAAATTCAACATGGAGAAGAATCACTTCGTGTTGTCGAACATGGACAAGATCCTCGACGCGCTGACGCGCGGGATGGATATGGACATTCTGACGCGCGGTTACGGCATCGAATCGCGCGGGGTGACGGTGAGTTATCAGGCGCAGTCGCCGGTGTTGGGGATGGTGCTGCCGTCCAACTCGCCGGGCGTGCACACGCTGTGGCTGCCGGTGATCCCGATGCAGATCGGGTTGGTGTTGAAACCCGGACCGCAGGAGCCGTGGACGCCCTATCGCATGGCAGCGGCGTTCTTCGAGGCCGGCGTGCCGCGCGAGGCCATCAGCATCTACCCGGGCGCAGGCGAGATGGGCGCGGAGGTGGTCGCCCGCGTCAATCGCGTGATGATCTTTGGCAGCACGGCGACGGTCAAACAGTACAAGGGCAATCATTCGGTGCAGGTACACGGGCCGGGCTTCAGCAAGATTTTGTTGGGTGACGATGTGGTGGATCAGTGGGAGCAGTATTTGGATCTGATGGTGGATTCCATCTACAAAAACAGCGGGCGCGGCTGCATCAACTGCTCGGGCATCTGGGCCTCGCGCCACACCGAAGCCATCGCGGAGGCCGTTGCCGCGCGCATCGGCCCGATGGAACCGCTGGATCCCACCGATCCCAAATCCGCGCTGGCGGCATTCACCGTGCCCGGCCAGGCGCAGGGCGTGTGGGGCATGATCGAGGAAGGTTGCAAAGAAGAAGGCACCACGCACGTGACGGCGAAGTACGGCCCGCGGTTGGTGGAGATGGAACGCTGCGCGTACATGCGCCCGACGATCCTGCATTGCGACAGTCCCGAGCGCAAGATGGCCAACACGGAGTACATGTTCCCGTTCACCTCGGTGGTGAAATGCCCGCAGCAGGACATGATCGAGAAGATTGGCGGCACGCTGGTGGCCTCGGCCATCACCGAAGACAAGGCGTGGGCCGAGGAGCTTCTCAAGGCCACCAACATTGATCGGCTGAACATCGGGGCGCTCCCCACCGTGCAGTTGGATTGGTTGCAGCCGCACGAAGGCAGCATCGTGGATTTCATTTTCCGCGCGCGCGCCTTCCAGATGCCGAAGGAAAAACTCGCGCACCTGCGCCCCGCCTGACACGGCAAGAGCACGTGCACCGGCTTGACTTGAATTTGCAAAACACAGAAAGTCCCCGCGTTCTTGGGGGGGTGGCTCGATGGGCGCATTGATTTTCCAACTCGCTTCAGTTTCGCCGGATGCTGAAAACTCCACGCGCTATCTTTTGCTGGCGGTGATGGGGTTGGTGGCGGTGGGTTTCGCAGCGGCGCCGCTGCTGCTGTCCGCGCTGCTCTCGGCCAAGAAACCCAGTGACATCAAGCAGGCGCCCTTCGAGTGCGGCCTGGAATCCAAAGGCGACGCGTGGGTGCAGTTCCGCGTGCAGTACTATCTCTACGCGCTGGCGTTCGTGATTTTCGATGTGGAAGTGGTGTTCATCTATCCGTGGGCGGCGGCGTTCACGGATTTGCCGACGGCCGCCTTGGTGGCCATGGGAGTGTTCGTCTTGTTGCTGGCCGAGGGGCTGGCTTATCTGTGGATCAAAGGCGTCCTGAGTTGGAAATAATTTTGCGCTGAACTGCCGGCAGCGGCGGCCAGCGCTTCGCACACATGACAGAAAAGTTGGGCATGGAAGGACAGGCACTGGCTGGCTTCACTCGCGCTGAGTTGGAGCAGGCGGGCGTCATCCTGTCCAACGTCGAGGGCCTGTACAACTGGGCGCGCAGCGGCTCGGTGTGGCCGTTGACTTTCGGGCTGGCGTGTTGCGCCATCGAGATGATCGCCTCGGCCACCTCGCGCTTTGACATCGCGCGGTTCGGTTCGGAAGTCTTCCGTCCGTCGCCGCGGCAGGCGGATCTGATGATCGTCTCGGGCACCGTCACCAAGAAAATGGCGCCGCAGGTCGTGCGCATTTACAATCAGATGCCCGAGCCTAAATGGGTCATCGCCATGGGCGCCTGCGCGATTTCCGGCGGGCCATTCAAGCAAGGCTACAACGTGCTCAAGGGCGTGGATCGTTACATCCCCGTGGATGTTTATCTGCCCGGCTGTCCGCCGCGCCCCGAGGCGGTGCTGCAGGCGCTCAATTATCTTCAGGAAAAAATCCTGCGCACGAAGATCGCGGAAGACCCGGCGTTCATCGAAGGGCGCCGGCAATATCCGGTGCCGCGTTTTACGGGCACGGATCTGGAGCCGCCGTACAATCCGGAAGTCTGGCAGCCGCCGACCAATCCCAACAGCGAGCCTGCGCGTCCCAAAAAGGCGGCCACCGCATGACTTCGCCCGCGCTGCACGAGCCTGTTCTGCAACAGTTCCCCGCCACGCGCTGGGACGCCGCCGCGCGCGCGCTCATCGTTCCTGCCGACATCGCCCGAGCGGTTGCGCAGTGGCTCACGCAGCCAGCCAACGGCGAGTTTGATTATTGCAGCAACGTCACCGGCGTGGATTTTCTGCCCAAAGAAATCAAGGAGAAGACCAAGAACGCCGACGGCACCGAGGAGACTCTCACGCGCACCGAGCCGGGCAGTTTGCAGGTGGTTTATCACCTCTACTCCATGCGCCGGCGCACCGGCCCGCTGGTGTTGAAACAGGTGGCCCCGCGCGAGAAGCCCGTGGCCGCCTCGCTCACGCCGGTCTGGCGCAGTTGCGAGCTGCAGGAGCGCGAGGTGTTTGACCTGTTCGGCGTGCGCTTCGAAGGCCATCCGGATTTGCGCCGCCTTCTCATGTGGGACGAGTTCGAGGGCTTCCCCATGCGCCGGGATTACGTGGAGCCAGCGGACTACGAATGGGAGCCGACGCCGCACGGTGAGGTGCTGGAAAAACATCGTCGCGGCAAAGTCATCTCATGAGCACCGCCGCACCCATTGCTGCGCCGCCCTATAAATTGGTGAGGCATGACGAGGCGGAAGCGGGCTTGCTGGAGGTCTCCATGGGGCCGCATCACCCCAGCACGCACGGCGTCTTCCGCATGGACGTCAAGCTCGATGGCGAGACCGTCGTGCGCCTCAAGCCGGTGTTCGGTTACCTGCATCGCAATCACGAGAAACTGGCCGAGGGCATGAGCTATCTCTCGAGCATGCCGTTCACCGACCGGCTCGATTATTTCAACTCGATGGCCAACAACTGGGCCTACGCGCTGGCTGCCGAGAAATTGGTGGACGTGCCCGTGCCCGAACGCGCGCAGTATTTGCGCGTCATCATGGCCGAGCTGACGCGGCTGGTGAACCACACTTCGTTGGTTGGATTTTTCCTGAACGACCTAGGCGCGTTGGGCACGCCGCTTCTCTACGCCTTCCGCGAGCGCGAAAGGATTCTCGACCTCTTCGAGCAAGCCAGCGGGGCGCGCATGATGTGCAATTATTTTCGCTTCGGCGGTCTGCGCTGCGATGTGCCCGCAGGTTGGCTGGACCGCACGCGCGCGTTGGTCGGCGGCTTCCCGAAGTTCCTCGATGAGTTTGAAAAGCTGCTGTGCGAAAACGAGATCATCCTCGCGCGCACGCAGCATGTGGGCGTGCTCTCCGGCGCGCAGGCCATCAACGCCGGCATCACCGGCCCGATGCTGCGCGCCAGCGGCGTGAACTACGATCTGCGCAAGGTGGACGCGTACGGCATCTACGATCGCTTCTCGTTCCGCGTGCCGCTGGGCGCGGCGGGCGATTGCTACGACCGGTTCATGATCCGCATGCTGGAGATGCGCGAGAGCCTAAAAATCCTGGAGCAGGCGCTGCGCGACATCCCCGAAGGCCCGGTGATGGGCAACGCGCCGCGGGTGTTCAAACCCGCCGCTGCCGAGGTGTACGGCCGCGTGGAATCGCCCAAGGGCGAGCTGGGTTTTTATCTCATCGCCGATGGCACGACCAAGCCCTACCGCTACCGCGTGCGGCCGCCTTCGCTCATCAATCTCACCGTGCTGGAAGATCTGTGCGTGGGCCATTCCATCGCCGATGCCGTGGTCATTCTGGGCAGCATCGACATCGTACTGGGCGAGGTGGACCGATGAAACTGCTAGGCTCAGGCATCTTCAAGGGCATGGCGGTGACGCTGGAGAATTTCGTCCGCTCCTACTTCGACCGCGATCGGAAGCATCATCTTTTCACCAAGGAATACGCGTGGAAATCGGACGCGCCCGCCGACCAGTTGCCCGCGCGTGCCGACACCACGGTGACGACGCGCAGCCGCAATTTCCCGATGCTGCTGCATGATGGCAAGGGCAGCGAAGATCCGATGGCGAGCATCCGCTGCGTGGCCTGCCAGATCTGCGAACGCGAATGCCCCCCGCAGTGCATCTTTATCGAGAAGGAGTACGACGCGAACGGCAAATTCGTCAAACGCCCGGTCATTTTCGACATCGACATCTCCGTGTGCATGAGCTGCCAGATCTGCGTGGAGGTGTGTCCCTTCGACGCCATCGTGATGAACAGCGAGTTCGAGTTGTCCAACAACGATCGCTTCAACGGACTGCTCGTGCGGCGCGATGCCTTGCTCAAGTCCAACGACTATTATCATCGCATCCATCCCGAGGAAGCTCAGGAGCGCGACGATCGCATGGCCCGCGAGAAGGCCGAGAAAGAGGCCAAGCAAGCCGCCGCCGACGCCGCGAAAAAGAAGGCCGCCGAATTGGCCGCCGAAAAGGCTGCTGAACTGGCCGCCGCAAAACCCAAGGTGGATCCCGCTGCCCCGACCGCAACGCCGCAGTGATCGACACCCTCATCCATATCCTCGCGCTCACGGCCCCGGTGGCCATGATCTTCGCCTCGCTCTTCGCGTTCACGACGTGGCTGGAGCGCAAAATACTCGCGCGCATCCAAAACCGCATCGGTCCCAATTACATCAATATCCCGTTCACTAAATTCCGCAAAACCTTCGGCCTGCTCCAACCCGCAGCCGACGGTTTCAAAATGTTGGTGAAGGAAGACATCGTGCCGCACGGCGCCGATCGCTTCTTGCACCTGCTGGCGCCCATCCTCGCGCTCGTGCCGGCGATGATGGTGTTGTGCCTGCTGCCCTTCGATCTGCCCTTCGCCAACGAATCCATGAAGCGCATCCACGCGGCCGCGCTGGACAACGCCGTGCTGCTTTTCTTCGGCATCACCAGCATCAACACGCTGGCGGTGTTCATGGCCGGCTGGGCGTCGCGCAACAAATATTCGCTTTTGGGCGGCATGCGCGCCGTCGCGCAGATGGTCAGCTACGAAATCCCGCTGGTGCTCTCTGCGGCGGTGGTGATCATGGCCGTCGGCAGTCTCAGCGCGCAAAAAATCGTGGCCGCGCAGTCCACGCACTGGTTCATCTTCACGCCGTGGGGACTGGCCGCGTTCTTCATCTTCTTCATCGCGTCGCTGGCGGAGACCAACCGTTCGCCCTTCGATCTGCCGGAGGCCGAGAGCGAAATCATCGCCGGATATTTCACGGAGTACAGCGGCTTCAAGTTCGCCCTGTTTTTTCTCGGCGAATATCTGTCCATCTTCGCCATCAACGGACTGGCGGTGACGCTGTTCTTTGGCGGCGGCAACGGCCCGTGGGTGCAGGCGCATCCGTGGCTGTCCTGCGTGTGGTTTCTGGCGAAAATCTTCGGGCTGATCTTCATCATCATCTGGCTGCGCGGCACGGTGCCGCGACTGCGCGTGGATCAACTGATGGCGTTCGCGTGGAAATTCCTGATGCCGCTCTCCATCTTGAACCTGTTCGTGGCGGCCGTGGCGCTCAAAGTCCAGCAGCCGTGGCTGACGTGGCCGCTCTGCGCGTTGGTGCTGTACGCCGCGGCGCATGGCCTGAGCCGGCTGCAGCAAAAGAACGTGGGACCGCGCACCTACCAATACGCTGAATGATCGAGCAGGTGGCATTTTACATCCTGTCGGCTGTCGCGGTGCTGGGCGCGCTGCTGGCGGTCAGCCGCCGCAACCTCGTGCACGGCGTGTTCGCGTTGCTGCTCTTTTTCGCGGCGCTGTCGGGCCTGTTCGTGATGTTGCTGGCCGACTACGTGGCCGCGGTGCAGGTGCTCGTGTACATCGGCGCGGTGGGCATCCTGCTGCTCTTCACCATCATGCTCACCGAACACGTGACGGGCGATGACCTGCGCCGGCTGGGCGTGCGCGGTTGGTTCTGGGGATTGCTGCTGGCCGTGGCCGTGCCCGCAGTGCTGATTTTGCCGGCGGTGTTGAACGAAAAATCCGCGAAGGCTGCACCGATCGTGGTCGCGCAAGGGAACCCCGCGTTGGCCAACAATGCCACGCAAGCCAACACCGTGAAGGCGTTGGGCAAGGTGTTGATGGAGAAATATGTCGTGCCGCTGGAAGTGCTGGCGTTGCTGCTGACGGCGGCGCTCATCGGGGCCGTGGCTGTCGCGCATGCACCGGAAAAGGACGCGTCCGGAAAGGACACACCGGCATGAGCAATCTCACGCTCGAACATTATCTGATCCTCTCGGCGGTGCTGCTGGGCATCGGCTTGCTGGGCGTGTTCACGCGACGCAACGTCATCGTGGTGCTCTTCTCCATCGAGATCCTCTTCAACGCCGCCAACCTCAATTTCATCGCGTTCTGGCGCTTTGGCGATCAGCCCGAAGCCTTGATGGGGCCGATCTTCGCGCTCTTCGCCATCGCTGTCGCCGCGGCGGAGGTGGCGGTGGGGCTGGCGTTGGTCATCGCGGTGTACCGCCATTTTAAGACCGTGGACTTGGAGAAACTGGACACGCTGAAGGAAGAGTGAGCACGGAAAAGCTAGCCCTCATCCCGTTGCTGCCGTTGCTGGCGGCGGTGCTGACTTGCGGCATGCGCTGCGGGCGCCGCGCCGCTGCGGTGGCCATCGGCGCGATGAGCCTTTCCCTCGCCATCGCGCTGGTGATGTTGGCAAACGCGTGGGCGCACGGGGGAGTGCAGACCGTGTCGCTGGCGGACTGGCTGGTCGTGGGCGCCGCGAAAATCCAGTTCAGCCTGTTGCTCGATCCCTTGTCCGCGTGCATGGCGGCGATGGTCACCTTCGTCGGCCTGCTCATCTTCATCTACTCGTCGGGCTACATGAAGGACGACCCGCGTTGCGCGCGCTTCTTCTGTTACCTCTCGCTCTTTGCTGCGGGCATGCTCGGGCTGGTACTGGCCAACAATCTCCTGCTGCTCTTCATGAGCTGGGAAATCGTCGGGGTCGCTTCCTATCTGCTCATCGGTTTTTGGTTTCACAAACCCGCCGCCGCCGCCGCCGGCAAAAAAGCGTTCATCGTCACGCGCATCGGCGACATGGGATTTCTCATCGGCATCCTGCTGGCCTTCACGCAAGCAGGCACGCTGGAGCTGTTCGACAACGGCAATGGGTTGCTCGAGAAAATCCCCACCGGCGTCGTGTGGGGCATCGGGGCGGCCAAGCTCATCAGCCTTTTTCTTTTCTGCGGCGCCATCGGCAAGTCCGGCCAGTTGCCGCTGCATGTCTGGTTGCCCGACGCGATGGAAGGCCCCACGCCCGTCAGCGCGCTCATCCACGCAGCGACGATGGTGGCCGCCGGCGTTTTCCTCGTGGCGCGCACGTTCCCGCTATTTGTTGAGGGCCAGACGCTGCCGCTGGTCGCGTGGGTGGGTGGCCTTACCGCGTTTGTCGCGGCGTTGATCGCGCTGGGCCAGTACGACATCAAACGCATCCTCGCCTATTCCACCGTGAGCCAGTTGGGTTTAATGATGGTGGGACTGGGCACCGCCGCGACGGGCGCGGTGGGCATGTTCCATCTTTTCACGCACGCCTTCTTCAAGGCGCTGCTCTTTTTGGGCGCAGGCTCCATCATCCACGGCTGCCACGAAGAACAGGACATCCGCCGCATGGGCGGCATCGCGCGCGCCATGCCCATCACCACGGCGGCTTACCTTTGCGGCGCGCTGGCGTTGGTGGCGTTCCCGTTCACCAGCGGCTACTTCAGCAAAGACGCCGTGCTCATCAGTGCGTACGGCGCAGATCGCAATCTGTTTTATCTCTGCGCCCTCACCTCGCTCATCACCGCGCTCTACGTGACCCGTCAGTGCGTGTACGTCTTCATCGGCACCCATCGCGGCGCGCAGGCCCCGCATGAAAGCCCGCCCGTCCTCACCGCGCCGTTGGTGATCCTCGCCGCGTTCGCGCTGGGATTGGGTGGACTGGCCGGCAACAGCCTGTTGGCAAAGCTGGGTGCCAAGCACAGCGAACATCCCTTCGCCGTCATCGCCACCAGTTGGGCCGTGGCGCTGGGCGGCATGCTGCTGGGCTGGGTGATTTACGCCCGGCGCGATCTGGGCCGCACGACCGATCCGCTCGCCCTATCGGCGTTGGCAAACAAGTTCTACTTCGACGAACTCTACGCCGCCACCGTCGGCCGGCTCTGGACCGCGCTGACTTGGCTGGTCGTGATGCTGCAAGAATTGCTCGCGGGCGTGTGCGAGTTGGGCGTGCAACTGACGCAGGCGACGGGCCAGTTTTTTGCGCGCAGCGTGGATGTGCGCCTCATTGATGAATTGACGATGGACGGGTTGGCCCGCCGATTCCACAAGGGCGGAGAGGTCGCCACCGGCTTTCAAACCGGGCTTCTCTCCGGATACCTGCGCTGGATTGCGCTGGGCGCACTGGCCGTGGGCGTGTTCGTGCATTGGCTTTGGAAATGATTTCCGCACTCACATTCGCACCGGTACTGGCGGCGCTGCTCATCCTGCTGCTGCCCGAACGCTGGGCGCGCCGGCTGGCCTTGGGCGGCGCGCTGGCCTCGCTGGTCATCACCGGCTGTTTGCTGGGTCAGTTTAATCCGAGCGGCGGCCTGCAATTTGTGGAGAAGGCCGCGTGGATCCCCGCGCTGCACGTTGACTACTTCGTCGGGCTGGACGGCACCAACGCGCTGGTGCTGTTGCTGGCGACGATCCTCGCGCCGCTGGCCGTGCTGGCCTCGCCCGCGCAGATGCCGCGCTCCTACTACCTGTTGCTCTCGCTGCAATTCACGGGACTGTTCGGCGCCTTCACCGCGCTCAACTTTTTCCATTGGTTCATTTTTTGGGAGATGGCGCTGGTGCCCGCCTTTTTCCTCATCAAACTTTTTGGCCACGGCGAAGACCGGCATCGCGCCGCGCTCAGCTTCTTCCTCTTCACCGTGCTGGGCAGCGTGGCGATGCTGCTGGGTTTCCTGTTCCTCTCCAATGGCGGCCAGGAAAGTTTTGATTTCATCGCGCTGGCAGACAAGGCCAAGTCCGGCGCGCTGCAACCCGGCGGCTGGGTGTTTATCGCCGTGCTGGCTGGGCTGTGCGTGAAGGTGCCGCTCGTGCCCCTGCATCTCTGGCAAGCGCCCGCCTATGCCGCCGCGCCCGTGCCGGTGACGATGCTGCTCACCGGCGTGATGTCCAAGATGGGCGTGTACGGTTTCCTGCGCATCATCGTGCCGATCTTCCCGCAAGAACTGCGCGCGCATGCGGAGACGCTCATGGTGCTGGCGCTGGTGACCATCCTGTGGGGCGCCTTTCTCGCGCTGCGACAGACGCAGCTCAAACGGCTCCTCGCCTTTTCCTCGCTCAACCACGTCGCCTTCTGCGTGTTCGGCGTGGGCGTGCTGGGCATCGCCACGAACGCGGGGACGGTGGATGTGCAGCGACTGGCCACGCAAGGAATCATCCTGCAAATGTTCGCGCACGGCATCACCGCTGCGGGCCTCTTCTACATGGCGGGCCTGCTGGAACAGCGCGCGGGCAAAGATGGACTGAATGATTTTGGCGGGCTGAGCGCTGCGACCCCGCGATTGGCCATCGCGTTTTATCTGCTGGCGATGGGCTCGCTGGGGCTGCCGTTCCTCGCGGGCTTCGCGGCGGAGTTCCTCATCTTTGCCAGTGCCTTCGCCGTCGCGCCGACACTGACCGTCGTGGCCACACTGGGGTTGCTGGCCACGGCCGTGTTCCTGTTGACGGCGTTGCAGCGGCTCTTCACCGGGCCGACGCCCGAGCACGTGAAATTCATGCCCGACCTTTCGCTGGAGGAATCGCTGCTGCTCGTGCCGGTGCTCGCCCTCGTGTTTTGGGTGGGACTGATTCCGGGCCGGTGGTTGGCCTTCTCCGCAAACTGATCATGCCTGCATTGTTAATGGTCATCCTGAGTTTCGCCGGCGCGCTGGCCTGCGGGTTGATGCCCGCAGCACGCGCGCGGCAGATCCGCTGGATGGCGCTGGTGACGGCGGCGCTGGGTTTGATCACGGCTCTGCACTGTTGTCTGCGATACAGTGGCGAGGGCATGGCCGATGAGTTGGATCTCAATTGGATCCCCAGTCTGGGCGCGCACTTCGCTGTCGGCTACGACGGCATCAGCCTGCCGTTGCTGCTGGTGACGGGATTGGTGGCGGTGTGCGGCGTGCTCTTCACGTGGGATCTGAAGGAGCGCGCCAACGAATTTTACGCCTACTACTTCGCGCTCATCGGCGGGGTGTACGGCGTGTTCCTCTCGCTCGATCTCTTTCTGCTCTTCGTGTTCTACGAGATCGCCGTGGTGCCCAAATATTTCCTCATCGCCACCTGGGGCGGCACGCGCAAGGACTACGCGGCGATGAAGCTGGTGCTCTACTCTTTCGCGGGCAGCGCGCTGGTGCTGCTGGGACTGCTCGCACTCTACTTCGGCGCCCACGCGACCAGCTTCACCTTCGCCGAGCTTGAAAAAGCCAACCTGTCCGCGTCCTTGCAATGCGTCGCGTTCCCGCTGCTCTTCGTGGGATTCGGAGTGCTGGCGGGCATGTGGCCGTTTCACACATGGGCACCGACGGGCCACGTCGCCGCGCCCACGGCCGCCTCGATGTTGCTGGCCGGTGTGGTGATGAAACTGGGCGCGTACGGTTGTCTGCGCGTGGCCATCGGCCTGTTGCCGCTGGGCGCAAAAGCCTGGGCGCCTTGCGTGGCGGCACTGGCGGTGGTGAACATCGTTTACGGCGCGCTCGTGGCGCTGCGGCAGACCGATTTCAAATTCGTCATCGGCTATTCCAGCGTCAGCCACATGGGCTTTGTGTTGCTCGGACTGGCGACGTTGAATCAAACCGGATTGACCGGCGCGGTGTTGCAGATGTTCTCGCACGGCGTGATCGGCGCGCTGCTCTTCGCGCTCGTGGGTTCCGTGATCTACTCGCGCACGCACACGCGGCAACTGGAGGAATTTCATCTGCTGATGGCGCGCATGCCGGTCATCGCGTGGGTGTTTATCGTGGCGGGCATGGCCTCGATGGGCTTGCCGGGGTTCAGCGGATTCGCCGCCGAACTCCACGTGCTCATCGGCGCGTGGCAATCGCCGTGGGTCTCGCCGCTCATCGTGGCGCTGGCGGGCGCAGGCATCGTGGCCACCTTCGCGTACACGCTGGTGAAGATTCACGAGGCGTTTTTCCGGGGACGTTCGTCCGCTGCCCACACCAACGGCGAATTGTCCGCGCCGTACGCGCCCATGACGGTGCCGGAGATCATCGGGTGCGCGCTGCTGCTGGGCTCGGCGTTGGTGGTGGGCCTGTTCCCGTCGCTGTTGACGGACAAAATGCAGGCCAGCCTGAAACTCATCGTGGACCGGCTGCAGGCCGCCAATTGAAATTGTGAACGTGCCCGTGACATCGTGATTTTGTGACATCGCCATGGATGGCCATCTCTTACTAAACGCGCTGCTGCCCGACCTCGTGTTGGTGGTGGGCCTGTTCGCCTGTCTCACCGTGGACTACACGTGGCTGCGGGGGCGCGACGTGGCCGCGCGCCATGCAGTGGTGTCACGCGTGGCGGCATGGACGCTCATCGCCGGATTATTGGCGGGCATCTTGGGCGCGCGCGACAGCCAGTTGCTCAACCTCAACTTTGGCGACGGACAGCTCGTCTTCACGCCCGCGCGACTGCTCTTCAAGTTCACGGCGTATCTGCTGGCGTTGATGATCGTGGAATTATTCGCCAACAGCCGGCCCGCTCCCGCCGGGCATGTCAGCGAGCACTACGCGCTGCTCTTGCTCAGCACGCTGGGCATCGGGTTCATCACCACCAGCGGACATCTGCTCTCGGCCTTCGTGGGGTTGGAACTGCTGAGCCTGTGTCTGTACGCGATGGCCGCGCTGGATAAACACCGGCGCGCCGGCGCGGAAGCGGCGCTCAAATATTTTGCCATCGGCGGGCTGTCCTCGGCGTTCCTCCTCTTCGGCCTGAGCTATCTCTACGGAGTGACGGGCGAGTTGGAGATCGCGAAAATCGCCCAGCACATCCACACGCAGACGACGCTGTCGCCGCTCTTGGGCGTCGCGTTCCTGTTCATCTTGGTCGGACTGGGATTCAAACTGGCCGTCGTGCCATTCCATCTTTGGGCGCCGGACGTTTATCAAAACGCGCCCACCGCCGTCGCCGCGTGGGTGGCCACCGGTTCCAAACTCGGCAGCACCGTGTTGCTGGTCAGCCTGCTG
>SIAW01000072.1 GCA_009695465.1 Pedosphaera sp. | reverse complement strand
CTTTGGCGAGGTATTCGAGATTCACTTGGTGCACGATGCCGATGCCGGGCGGGACGACCTTGAAGGTGTCAAACGCCTGCATGCCCCATTTGAGAAACTGGTAGCGCTCGCGGTTGCGAGTGAACTCCAAATCCAGATTGCGCGCCATCGAATCCGCGGCACCGGCGAAATCCACCTGCACCGAGTGGTCCACCACGAGATCCACCGGCACGAGCGGTTCGATGATCTTGGGATTCTTGCCGAGCTTGGCGACGGCAGTGCGCATCGCCGCCAGATCCACGAGCAGCGGCACGCCGGTGAAATCCTGCAGCACGATGCGCGCGACGACGAAGGGGATTTCCGCCGTGCGCGTCTCCGTCGCCTTCCAGTTCGCCAACTCCTTCACGTTCGCCTCGCTGACTTTTTTGCCGTCGCAGTTGCGCAGCACCGATTCCAGCACGAGGCGGATGGAGACCGGCAGACGCGAGATGGGGCCGACACCGGCGGCTTCCAATGCGGGCAGCGAATAAAACTTCCCCTGCTTGCCGTTGCCGAGATCGAACTTCTGGAGCGAGTTGAAAAGGTTGTGCGCGTTGGTCATAGAATCAGTTGCCGCCAACCAAGCGTGCAGCCTGCCGCTTGGCGGGGGGACGAAAATGCGTCCGGCATTTGGCGAAGTCAAGCGAGGCACTTCGAGAGGACCGCGATGAAAGCGAGAGGCGAAACTGCGCTGAGACGAGCTCAGTGCTCAGACTGGCTCAGGCAGCCGTACTTGGTGAAGAGGAAGATGCCCGCACTCAGCGCGACGAAGAACGGGGCCATCGCGCCTCTGGAGAAGAGGATGAGGCTCAGCACGAGCACCACCACCATCGCCAAAGTGAAACCGAACGCCTTGAAAAATTCCATCGCGTGGGGACAGTAACAGCGGCCGCGAATCGGCAGCAAGGGAAAATCTTAGATGATGATCTTGCAGCCGGGCAACGCGGCTTTGAGGCTGTCGTAGCCCGCATCGGTCACCTTGGATTTGTAGAGATTCACCTCGCGCAACTGCCGGCATTGCCGCAGATGCACCAGCCCCGCGTCGGTGATGCCCGTCTGCACCAGAGAGAGAATTTCCAGCGCGGGCAGTTTGGCGAGCAGCGCCAAATCATCGTCGCGCACGCCGGTCTTCACCAACAACACCTCATGCACCTGCCCGGCCTTATTGTAAATCACCCTGCCCCCGATGGACTCAAGACGCGCGATGACCGCCTTGATTTCGGGGGATACGTTCTGCGCACTGCCGCCGCCACCCCTCGTGGAGGGGCACCCTTGGAAAAGTCCCGCCAACCCCAGCATCCACATCATCAACCACAACGCGCGCACATACCGCATGGCGCAAGAGTAAGTGGCGCGATGCTCCCGCGCAAGCGCGCCGGTCAGGCCGAGAGTTCCCAGCGCACGACGCGCCCGTGGCCCACGGTGTAGAGTTGGTCGGCCTTTTCGCTGAGGGCAAATTCGTGGACGTGCATCGGCGCCTTGTCTTCGCGCACGACCTTCTGGGTCTTGGGATCGATGAAAACCAGCCAGCCACTGTGGTCGCCGCCCGCACAGAGCAGCCAGTCGCCCTTGGGATGAAACGCCATGTGCTCCACCAAACCCTTTTGCTTGTCGCTCTCGATCACTTTCAGCGACGTGCCCTGTTGCCAGTCGAACAATTCCACGCGCGCCTTGCCGTCGAGATGGTCAATGTTGCCGATGAACCCCACGCCGCCCACCGCCAGCGTTTTGCTGTCGGGCGAAAACCGGATGCTGCGGATGCCGCCGATGGAATGCCGGCGCTGCTTCGGATCCCACGTGTACATGCCCGGCGACTGAAGCGTCTTGGCCGGTTTGCCGCTGGACCGTTCCCACACGACAATCTGCCCCACCTTGTCGGCGGTGGCCAACCACGCGCCATCGGGGCTGAACGCGCAGCAATAAAGCATGCTCGGATAATGATGCGGCGTCTCCACCGCATGCCCGCGCAGTTCGCGGATCAACTCGCCGCTGTCGGCTTTCCACAGGCGACACACCATGTCGTCGGCGACGCTGGCGATGGTCTTGCCATCGGGCGAGACCTCCACGCCGCGTAGCCATTTTTCGTGCGCGGACTGCCGGCGGGTCTGCTTGCCTGTCTTGAGATCCCACCAAACCAAATGCTTGTCGTACGCGCCGGTGACCAAGTGCGTCTCCGTCAACGCCGCGCCCATCACATAGCCGGTGTGCCCTTCGCCTTCGCACTTTTTAGGCTCCGCCTTCTCAGTGACGGTATCAATCTCATACACGCCGCTGTCGGATGTGCCGATGTACACGCGTCCCGATTCGGGCACGCGCGCCATGCAGAGGGCAATCTCTTTGCGCGAGATCTCTTTCTTGATCTTGAACTCCGCGCTGGTGCTCGGGCTTGTGCTGGCTGGTTTTTCGTCCGGCATGGTGTGACTCCAGTTAAGCGATCACTTGGGTGATGGGTTGGATCCCCGGATTGACCAACGGGATCGGGCGCGAACCTACGTGATATTCTTTCTTGGGATTGATGCCGACCGCCGCGAGAATCGTGGCGAAGAGTTCGCCCGCACCCACTTCGCCTTCGGCCACCTTCTCGCCGTTGGCGTCGGTCTTGCCCCACACCGAGCCGCCTTTGATTCCGCAGCCGTGCAGCGAAGCGCTCCACGCGCTGGCAAAATGGTCGCGCCCGAGGCTGGCGTTGATGGACGGCGTGCGGCCGAACTCGCCCATCGTCACGATGAGCGTACGCTCCAGCAGCCCGCGTTGTTTGAGGTCGTCAATCAACGCCGCCAACACGCGGTCCAGTTCCGGCACCAGCTCGCCGTGCGTCTCAAAATTCTGCCCGTGACTATCCCACCACGCGCGACCGACGCGCACGAACGGCACCCCCGCCTCCACCATGCGCCGGGCCATCATCACTTGCTGACCAAACTGCGTGGGGCCGTACAGCTCTTGCATGGGCTTGGGTTCGTCGGTGACATCGAACAGTTTTTGGCTGCTCATCAAACCGTTGACGCGCGCATAAGCCGCCGCGTGACTCTTGACCGTGGGCAGATCGCGCCCCTGCTCGAAGCGGCGGCTGAACACCTCGCGCAAATGCTCGCGCGCCACGTGGTCGCCCTCCGTGATCTCCGCCAGCCGCTCGATGTTGGGCGGCGACATTTTGTCCGTAAGATTGATGGCGCCGTAACGCGCACCCAAAAATCCCGGCGAGAGCATCTCCTGCCCGCGCCCTTCGGTGGAGGGATAAAAATTCACGTAGTCCGGCACGGCGCTGTCGGCGCGTCCCAGCTCCTTGGCCAGCACCGCGCCCAAGTCCGGATATTTCAACACCGCCTCATCGCGCCGACCGCGCATCATCATCTGCGCGCCCGATCCGTGCCCGCCATCGCGCGTGTTGAGCGAGCGGATCACGCAAGAATGTTTCATGCGCTTGGCCATGCGCGGCATGAGTTCGCTGATGTGCACGCCGGGAATGTCCGTAGGGATGGCCGCGAATGGGCCGCCCGTGGGCCGGCCGGGCTTGGGATCCCACGTCTCCAACTGGCTCGCGCCGCCCGCCAGCCACAGCAGGATGACGTGCTTGCTGTTTTTCTTGAGCGCTTGCGTGAGCCCTTCCGCCGCGAGAAGGTGCGGCGCCGCGCTGGTGCCCACCAGACCGGCCGTGCCCAATCCCATCGCCGCCAGAAAGGCGCGCCGGTTCACATCATGATCGGCCGAGCCGCAGAAGTTGCCGTTGGTGTTCATCTTCAATTTTCAGTTGCGAGTTGGACGCTACGCAGGCGCATCTCATTGAGCCAGATTAATGGTTAAACCGGAATTCGCCGCTGGCCAAAATGGACCAGATCACCTGCCGCCACGCCTCGGATTGGCGCTCCTTGCGCTTCGTCAAATAATCGTCCACCTGATTGGCCTCCTCAACGGTGGGCGGCCGGGACAGGCAATTCAGGAAGGCCACTTGGATCTGCTCGCGCGTGTCGCGAGTGTCCAACACCCGTTTGAGAATCCGCCCGCCGTTCTCCGTCAGCAGCTCTTTCTGCACGCGATCGGCGTTGCTGAAATACAGCGCCTCGTCCACGCCAATCTGGAACAACTCGCCCGGCCGCTCAAACTGACTGGCCCAACCGTGTCCGCCGCGCTCGTACTGCTCGATCACTTTGGCCTGCTCCGCTGCGGTGGGCTTGGCGAAGGTTTCTGGATCCTGCGCCGCGATGTACAGCGACGCGCCCAGTTGATGCGGCGTGAGCGGCTTGGGCAGCGCCACGGCGAAAGTCCCCGGCGCCGGCCGCTGCGAATCGCCCCAGCGACTGCCGCGCGCGTAAGTCTGCGAGAGCACCAGCCCGCGCAGCATCGGGCGCCAATCGTATTTGTGCGCCACCAAATCGCGCGCCAACCATTGCATCAATTCCGGATGGCTCGGTTTGTTGGCACCGTGCATTTGATCCAGCGGCATCACCAATCCATGCCCGTGCAGGCGATGCCACAGCCGGTTCACCAGCGCGCGCGCGAAAAAGCCTTCCTCGCCCGGCCGCAGGCTCTCGGTGACGATCTGCTGGCGTCGGCTGAAACTGGGCGGCGGCAGCGCGCGCTTGTCCTTCGTGAATTGTTCGATGCGCTTCTTCTCCTCGTCGAGCGCCTTCTTGTCCGGCTCTTTGACCTCCGGCTCGGCCAGCGGTTTGCCGTTGAGGAACATCAACGCCGCCTGTTTGGTCTCGCCTTTGGTGGTCTTAAAACTCACCAGCCCGTAGTCGCGCTCGGCCACAAATCCGCCCGCCTCAAACGTGCGGCTGAAGAATGATTTCATCCCGAAATAATGATCCTGCTTCCACGACGGCACCTCGGGATGGTCGTGGCATTGGGCGCAGGAGACGTTCACGCCAAAAAACTTCACGCTGACATCCACCGTCAACTGATCCAAATCCTTCGCGCGCTCCTTGAGAAAAGCCGTGGCCCCTTTGGTGGCGTTGTTGTCGGGATCGGCCACGATGATCTCCTTGAACATGCGATCCCACGGCCGGCCTTCGCCCAGCGCCTGCTCCAAGTACGGGCGCATTCCCTTGTCTTTGCCGTCGGCCAACAGCCATTCAAACTCGATGACTTGATGGCGCAGAAAAGAGGGACTGGCCATGAGTTGATCCACCAACTGGACGCGCTTGTCGGCGGCTTTGGATTCCACGAACGCCTTCACTTCCGCCGCCGTCGGGATGCGCCCGCACAGATCCAGCGTGACGCGACGGATAAAGCCGTGGTCGTCCACCGACGGCACAGGCGTGATGCCGGCGGTCTTCAATGACGCGCCAACGTAATGGTCCACCACCGATGCGATGGACTGGGTGGCGGGCAGCAGCTTTTTTTCATCCACCAATTCCCACCACATCTTGATGTCCGCCTTGGCCGCCGTGGCGGCAGCAGGAAACACTGCGCCCGCCTTGATCCACTTCTCAAAATCCAAGATGACGGTGTCCGCCAGCTTTTCGTCCGGCGGCATTTTCGTATCCTTGTCAACGTGACGCAGTGCGGTGAGGAGCAGGCTCTTGGCGGGATCCTTGGGCACGACAGCCGGGCCAGTGGCGCCGCCTTTGAGGATCGCGGCGTGCGAGTCGAGTTTGAGTTCGCCTTTGAGTTTCTGCGCGCGATCGGAGTGGCACTTGTAGCACTTGGCCGCGAGCACAGGCCGGATTTTCTCCTCGAAGAAAACGACATCCGCCGGCGACTCCGCTGCAAAAGCGGCGGTCGCACCCATCGCAGTCCACGCGCCCAAAACTGCGGCGGCCAGTTGCTTCAAGCCAATCATCAGGACACAGACCACATCCAGTCCGCGAATGTTCATGCGCACTGGCAGTGAAGGCGGATGGGGCGCAGCAAAAAAGAAGGACGGAGATCCCTTAGCTGGAACTCCGCCCTCCTACCGAGGCATGTCACAGACTCTATTTACTCCCCTCCAAATCTTCCTTGAGCGTCATCGCTCACCCTTCGCGTTTCTTTCCGATCCCCTATCACAACCCTCAACTTAATTAGAGCATAGCCCGTGCCAAACGAGGCCACCTTAAAAAGTGGCCAGATTATTGAAAAGCACCCGCAGTCGAATCGCCAAGGCTTAAAAAGCAGCGTGGCATTGACGCGAGGCAGCGTGAAATTTGTCGCGCAGAAAACTCAGCGCTGCGGTCGCCAGATTAATATCCTGCGCCAGCCTGTGGCGCGGGTTCAATCAGCTCAATCTCGTAGCCTTCGGGCGCGTCAATGAAGGCAAAGCCGCCGCCAGTTTCCTTGTACGTCGGGCCATCGCTGTATTTCATGTCGTGCGCGGCCAGGTGCTGCCCGAACTTCTCCAGACTTTCCACCTCGAACGCCAGATGCACCAAGTCCGCCTGCACCTGCACGCCGCCACTGGCGGGGAAGCTGCAAATCTCCAGTAGCTCCTCGCTGTTGGGCGTGGCCAGAAAGACCAGCTCCGAGCCGCGCGGCGATTTGTGCCGGCGCACTTCCTTGAGACCGAGAATTTCGGTGTAGAATTTCATCGTGCGTGCGAGGTCGTCCACGCGAAAGCGGGTGTGCAACAGCTTTTTGACAATGGCCATGGGCACGAGTGTATGCCAGCGCCAACGCACGCGCCAACCAATTGGATATCGCGCTTGCAATGACGCCCACCACTGCGAAGGATGCACGGCGTATGCAGAGGATTTCCAACCGCTGGGGCAGTGCCGTGCTGGCCTGTGTCGCCGTGGCAACACTCCACGCCGCTGAGCCGCCGCAATTGGTGCTGGACCGCATCCCGCCCGTGCCCGATGCCCTGCGCAAATCCGCCGCGCCCTATCTGAACATGACCGGCATGCAGTTTCTGGGTTGGCATCCGCAGCGACGCGAGATGCTCATCGCCACTCGGTTGGCCGATCAGAATGCCACGCAATTGCATCTGCTCACTGCGCCCGACGCCAAGCCGCGCGCGTTGACTGCGGGAACAGAGCCGACTTACTCGGGCACCTTCCAGCCGCCCGCGGGCAAGCAAGTGCTCTTCGCGCAGGACAAAGGCGGCAATGAAGTTTTCCAACTGGCCCGTCTGCACGCCGCCAGTCCCAACCCCGTGCCCGTTCTGCTCACCGATGGCATCAGCCGCCACACCAGCCCCAAGTGGTCGCGCGATGGGCAGCGGCTGGCGTTCATGTCGCCCAAACGCACGGGCAAAGACAACGACCTGTACGTGATGGACCCCGCCAAGCCCGACGAGGCGCGGCTCCTGGCGCAACTCACCGGCGGCGGTTGGGGCATCGCTGATTGGTCGCCGCAGGGCGAGGCGCTGGTGCTCATCGAATACATTTCCATCAACGAAAGTTACCTGCACTTGGTGGACGCGGGCACTGGCCGCATGTCCGCCATCACGCCGCGCGACAAGCGGCAGGTGGCCCGCGGCGGCGCACGCTTTGGCGCGGACCTCTTCACGTTGTTCTACACGGCCGATGCCGATTCGGATTTCCAGCAGTTGTACCGGCTGGATCTCAAGACCGGCATCGCGCATCCGTTGACGCCGGAGTTGAAATGGGACATCGAGGATTTCGAGGTGTCGCCCAACGGCAAGACCATCGCGCTGGTGATCAACGAAGGCGGCTTTGGCCGGCTGCAATTGTTTGACACCGCGACCGCCAAACTGTTGCCCGCGCCCAAACTGCCCGAGGGCATCGTCACCAATCCGCAGTGGCGCGCCGACAATCTCGAGCTGGGCTTCAGCCTGCAAGCGGCCGACTCGCCCGGCGACGCGTTTGCCTACCACACCGGCACGGGCCGATTGGAACGCTGGGTCACCAGCGCGTTGGGCGGGCTGGACGTGAAGACGTTCGTGAAGCCCACGCTGGAAAAAGTGACCAGCTTTGACGGGCGCATCATCCCGATGTTGGTGTACTTGCCCGACGCCAAAAAATTCCCCAACCCCGCGCAGCGCCCCGTGCTGATCAACGTGCATGGCGGCCCGGAAGGCCAGTCGCGCCCCGGCTTTCTGCGGCAGCACAATTATTTCCTCAACGAACTGGGCATCGCGTTGGTGTACCCCAACGTGCGCGGCTCCAGCGGATACGGCCGGCAATTTCTGCTGCTGGACAACGGCATGCTGCGCCAGCACGTCTTCGCGGACATGGACGCGGTGCTCAACTGGATTTTCAAGCACGAACGACTGGACGGCGACCGCGTCGCGGTGATGGGCGGCAGCTACGGCGGATTCATGGCACTGGGTTGCATGGTGAAGTTCAACAGCTTCCTGCGCTGCGGCGTGGATGTGGTGGGCATCTCCAACTTTGTCACCTTCCTCAATAACACCGAGGCGTACCGGCGCGATTTGCGGCGCGTGGAATATGGTGATGAACGCGATCCGAAGATGCGGGAATTTTTGCAGGGCATCTCGCCGCTGAATCACGTGGCGCAAATCACGCGCCCGCTCTTCGTCGTGCAAGGCGCCAACGACCCGCGCGTGCCCGCCACCGAAAGCCAGCAGATGGTCAACGCCCTGCGCGCGCAAGGCAACGAAGTGTGGTACCTGCTGGCGAAGGATGAAGGGCATGGCTTCCGAAAGAAGGCCAACGCCGACCGGCAATTCTTGGCCACGTTGCAATTCCTGCAACAACACCTGTTGGATGACCCGCCCGCACCCAAGAAACCCACCGCGCCCCTGCCCTCGCGGCCTTAAAGCCGAGTGGTGAGGGCGACGCCGTAGCTATAGGGCGGGGGCTTGACGAAGCGGCCGTTCTCGCGTTTCTCCCAGACTTCCTGCGCGCCTTGGAACCCGCCGGTGTACCAACGCGGATCCCACACGCCGGCCTTGGCAATCTTGCTCACGTGGCCATCGGCCCAGAGGACGCAGCACATGTCTTGGTTGCGAAAAATCTCGAACAGCATCGTCTCGGAATTCTCACGCGCCGGTGCGCCGGGATTGAAATTCTTGTGCCCATCGAGAAGGGAATTCTGATCCTCGGTGAAGGCGTAGCAGGGCACATCGCCGTCGCCATCAATCATCGCCTCGTAATGGTCTTGGGCCAGGATGGTGGTCGCGGGGTTATTGTAGGTGGACAGCTCGCGGGCCAAGCCCGTGCCCTGCACCTCGAAGTGGGCCACTTCATCAGACCAAAACGCCGCCACGCCATTGAACCCGTAATCGGTGTAGATGTGCCCCTCCGAACGCGGGCCGTCCACTTGGTAGGTCGAGGTGCTCCACGTGTGCGGCGAGCGGAACGCCTTTTTGTCTATCTCGTACATCGCACCCCAGTAGTAGCTCATGGGATCCGGATTGGATCGCCAATGCCCGCCATCGCTGCGCCGCGCGCCGCGCCCACCGTTGTTGTTTTGATAATCGGCAACCAGAATGCCGATCTGGTGCAGGTTGTTTATCGACACCCGAGTCCGGGACTGTTTCCAGGCCGAGGCCATCTTGGGCAGGAGCAATACCGCGATGAGGGCGATCAGGAAGAACGACATCATGAGCTCCAACACCGTAAACCCCGCCTGCCGCGCCCGGCCACGCCACGCCACTCCCGGATACTGCGGGGTGCTAATTGATGTTTTCCTTGGCACGGTGTGCTTAATAATTTCTGTGTGGCGACCCTAACACAGCTCTGCGAGAAATCAAAAAAATGCGGCTAGAAACGTCCGGTGAAGGCGTTGCCATAGCTGTAAGGCGCCGGCTTGACGAAGCGGCCGTTCTCGCGCTTCTCCCACCCCTCCTGTGCGGCCTTGAATCCGCCCGTGTACCAGCGCGGATCCCACACGCCGGTGATGGGAATCTGGCTCACGTGCCCGTCGGCCCACAGGATGCAGCAGAAATTCTGGTTCCGGAAAATCTCCAGCAACATCGTCTCCGAATTATTCGCGGTCGCCTTGTTCGGGTTGAAGTCCTGGTGCCCCTGATTGAGGATGTTCGGGTCTTCCGCAAATTCGTAGCAGGGCACGTCGCCGTTGCCATCAATCATGGACTCAAAATGATCCTGCGCCACGATGGTCAGCGCCGGGTTAGCGTAGGTGGACAGCTCGCGGGCCATGTGCGTGCTGCTCACCTCAAAGTTGGCCACCTCATCCAACCAGAACGCCCCCACGCCGTTGAAGCCGTAGTCGGTATAAATATGCCCATCCGAACGCGGGCCATCCACCTCGTAGGCCGAGGTCGCCCACGAATGCGGCGAGTGAAAGACCCGCTTGTCGATCTCGTACATCGCACCCCAGTAATAGTTATCCGGATTGGCCGTGTACCCCCAACGCCCGCCGTTCGTGCGCCGCGCGCCGCGCCCGCCGTTGTTGTTCTGATAGTCGGCGACCAAAACGCCGATCTGTTGCAGATTGGACATCGAGCGGTTGGTGCGCGACTTCTTCCATGTCGTGGCGATAGCCGGCAACATCAGCGTCGCAATGATGGAGATCAGAAAGAGCGCCATGAGCACCTCGATCACCGTGATGCCCGCCTGCCCGACCCGCCGACCGGGGCCACACCTCCGGCCACCGCGCATCTGCGCGCAGCCAACTTGCGCCGCTGTTACCAAGGGCATCATCGGTTTTTCGTCTTGAACCAGATAGACTAATACAACAATAAGGTGCCCGCCAACTCTCCGTCTCCGGCATTGGACGTAAGCTATTCACATTCCGTTTCATGAAAAATCCAAAACCCATTGCGCGCCACTTCGCTAGCGACAATAACGCGGGCATCTGCCCAGAAGCTTGGGCGGCCTTGTCCGAGGCCAACGCCAATCACGCCGTCGGTTATGGCGGCGACCGCTGGACGCGCCGCGCCTGCGATCTCATCCGCGAGGTCTTCGAGATGGACTGCGACGTGTATTTCGTCTTCAACGGCTCCGCCGCCAACGGCTTGGCCTTGGCCAGTCTGTGTCAGAGTTACCATTCGGTGCTGTGCCATCGCGTGGCGCATGTGGAGAATGATGAATGCGGCGGGCCGGAATTCTTCACCGGCGGCGCCAAAATACGCTGCCTGTCCGGCGACAACGGCAAGCTCACCCCAAAGGTAATTGAAGAGGCCATCGCGCGGCGCACTGACCTGCACTTCCCAAAGACCCGCGCCATCAGCCTCACGCAGGCCACGGAGTTGGGCACCGTGTACACGCCAGCCGAACTGCGCGCCATTGGCCGCGTAGCCCGCCGGCATGACCTCAAAGTCCACATGGACGGCGCGCGCTTCGCCAACGCACTGGCCAGTCTGGACGTTGCGCCCAAGTCCATCACGTGGCAGGCGGGCGTGGATGTACTGAGTTTTGGCGCGACCAAAAATGGCGTGCCCGTGGGCGAGGCCGTCGTGTTTTTTGACCGCACCCTCTCGCAGGAATTTGAGTGGCGCGCCAAACAAGCCGGGCAATTGGCCAGCAAGATGCGTTTCATCACTGCGCCGTGGGTTGGGCTGCTGTCCGATGGCGCGTGGCTGCGGCACGCCGCGCATGCCAATCAGATGGCGCGGCGCTTGGCCAATCGCTTGGCTCGCATCCCCGGTCTGCGCCTGCTGCATCCGCGACAGGCCAACGCGGTCTTTGTGCAGTTGCCCCAGCCGGTCATTGAGGCGTTGCATAAGGTGGGATGGCATTTTTACACGCTCACCGGCCCGTGCGACGCGCGGTTCATGTGCGCGTGGGATACGACGGCGGAGGATGTGGATGCCTTCGCCACCGACTTGGCGGCATTGATGGCTCGGCGTGACCAACTCAAAGCCCCGCGTGGCCAGACACGCAGTCGAGCGGCGAAATAGTACCGGCACTAGCCCTCGCGCTGTTCTTTTCCCTTTCCTGAAAACCTGCGAGGGAGTAAATAGGATGGCGTAAACGTCTATCTCACATGAAAAAATTCTTGCTCCTCTCATTGTTAGCCGTGGCGGTACTGGCACCCACGGTTCCGGTTCAGGCAGGCGGCCTGATTGTTGTGGATGATATCATCATCGTTCCGCCGCCGCATCCCATCCCGTTCCCGCGCCCGCCGATCATCATTCATCCGCCCCGGCCCATCCCGCACATCTTTGCGCCGCTGGAATTGCGCGAGGAAAAGGTGACGGTGAAAATCGACGAGCGCATCGCCAAAACGACGGTGGAGCAGGAGTTTCACAACCCCAACTCCACTGTACGCGAAGGCACGTTCTTCTTTCCGGTGCCCAAAGGCGCGGCCATCCAGGATTTCCAGATGGAAATCGGCGGCAAGATGGTGAAGGCGGAGCTGCTCAAGGCCGACAAGGCGCGCGAGATTTACACGAGCATCGTGCGCAAGATGCAGGATCCGGCGCTGCTGGAGTACGCGGAGCAGGACCTCTTCAAGGTGCGCATTTTCCCCTTCGAGGCGCACGGCAAGAAGCGCATCAAGCTCACTTACAATCAGGTGCTGCGCAACGATGCGGGTTTGGTGGAATACACCTTCCCGCTTTCCACGGCCAAGTATTCGGCCACGCCCATCGAGCAACTTTCCATCAAGGTGGAGATTGATTCCAGCGTGCCGATCAAGGCCATCTACTCGCCGACGCACGAGGTGGAAGTCAAACGCGACGGTGGCAAGCGCGCCGTGGTGGGGTTGGAAGCGCGCGGTGTCCGGCCCGATCAGAATTTCAAACTCTACTTCTCACCCGAACAAAAAGACGTGTCCGTCAACCTGATCACCCATCGCGATGGCAATGACGACGGTTACTTCCTGCTGCTGGCCGCGCCGGGCGTGGACGCCGCTTCCAAGGTCGTCGAGAAAGACGTCGTGTTCGTGTTGGACACCTCCGGCTCCATGGCCGGCGAAAAGCTCGAGCAAGCCAAGAAAGCGATGCTCTTCTGCGTAGAGAACATCAACGACGGCGACCGCTTCGAGATCATCCGCTTCGCCACGGAGACCGAATCGGTGTTTGAAAAACTGCTGCCCGCCGACAAGAGCAACCGCTCCAAGGCCCGCGAGTTCGTCAAAGGTCTCAAGCCCATTGGCGGCACCGCCATCAACGACGCGCTGCTCAAGGCGCTGAGCATGCGCCCGACCGAAGGCAAGCGGCCTTTCGTCGTCATCTTCCTCACCGACGGCCGCCCGACCGTGGGTGTCACCGGCGAGAATGAGATCCTCAAGAACGTCCTGGCCAAGGCCGACAAGACGCGCATCTTCTGCTTCGGCATCGGCACCGATGTGAACGCGCATCTGCTGGACAAGATCACCGAGGCCACGCACGCCTCCAGCCAGTACGTCACGCCCAACGAAGACATCGAGGTGAAGGTCTCCAGCTTTTACACCAAGATCAATGCGCCGGTGCTGTCCGATCCCAAGCTGAAGTTCCCGGAGAACATCCGTGTCACCGCGCTTTATCCCAATGCACTGCCCGACCTCTTCAAGGGCGAAGAGCTGGTGCTCGTGGGCCGTTTCAAGGGCGAAGGCAAAGGCCACATTCTGCTGGAAGGCACCATCAACGGCAAAGCGGTGCAGCATGAGTTTGCCGTCACCTTCCCCGCCAAGAGCGACCGTGATTTCATCCCGCGCCTGTGGGCCACGCGCCGCGTGGGCTATCTGCTCGACGAAATCCGGCTGCACGGCGAGAAGCAGGAACTCAAGGACGAAGTCACCGAGCTGGCCCGCAAATACGGCATCGTCACCCCGTACACCGCCTATCTTATCATCGAAGACGAGAAGCAGCGCAACGTCCCGGTGGCCACGCGCACACTCAGCCATTTCGAGAGGGACCGCGAAGTCGTGCAGCAAGCCGCCGAACAATATAACGCATTGAAGGCCGACAAGGCAGGCGACCTCGCCGTGGCCAGCGCGCGTTCCGGCCAAGCCCTCAAGGAAGCCAAGAACGCCGACGGTTTCCGTCGCAGCAATCTGGAAGCCGCACAAGGCAGCCTCGGTTACGGTGGCGGTGCGGGCGGCGCACCCATGCGGGCAGTGGCTGCAGCACCGGCCGGACCGGGCGTGCACTTCTTTGGCACCTCTCCCTCGGGAGGAAAGAATGGGCAGGCCGGCGAATCCCGCGTCGTCACTCAGCCCATGCAATATGTCGCAGGCAAAAACTTCTGCCAGAACGACCGCAGTTGGGTGGACACCGACGTGCAGAAAGCCGCGAAGAACCTCCAGCGCCAGCGCGTGAAGTTCAACTCCGAGGAGTACTTCACGCTGCTCGCCAAGGAACCGGGCTGCAGCCAGTGGCTCAGCTTGGGCCGCAACGTCCAGTTCGTCCTCAACAACGTGCTCTACGACATTTATGAAGACACCGCCAAGAATTAGCGCGCTCCTCGCGCTGCTGTTCGTCATCACAGCCCTGCCCTCCGTATGGGCGGGGCTGTGCCTCAAGTGCAGCCAGCTTTCGTACATCGCCAATGTGGGTGCCTGCAAACAATGCGGGGAGTTCACTTCCAGCGGCGCCTTCGCGCTCTGCACCAAATGCAGTGCCAAGGAAAACAAATGCCAGCATTGCCA
>SIAW01000071.1 GCA_009695465.1 Pedosphaera sp. | reverse complement strand
CCGCAGTGCGAGCACGCCCAATCCCACGGCCAGCGCCAGCAAGTACGCAGTGGAAGCGGCGGCGTGCGGCGGCATCACGTTGAGACAAGCGCCGCGCACGAGCGAGCACACGTGGGTCAACGGCAACGCCAATGCGGCTTGCTGCGCCCACGACGGCAGTTGTTCCAACGGAAAGAATGTGCCGCTGAAAAGGAACATCGGAAAGATCAGCAAGAACACTGGCAGGTTGAACATATCAATTTGTGGCGAGAGGGCGGTGACGATCAGCCCCACGGCGGCGAAGACAAAGCCGCCCAGCAGCGCGATCAGCGGCACCCACAATCCCGCCGGCCACGCCACCAATCCAAACAGGCTGAGCATGCCCAACATCACCGTGCCGGCAAAAAATGATTTGGTGGCGCCCCACAGCCATTCGCCGGCGATCACGTCCTCCACCAGCAACGGCGTGGCGATCATCGCGTCGAAGGTGCGCTGGTAGTACATCCGCACGAACGAGGAGTAGGTGTTTTCGAAGAACGCCCAGAACATCACCGCCACCGCGATGATGCCCGGCGCCATGAATTGCAGATAGGAAAGCGGCTTGCCTTGCCAGTGCACCTGCTGCACCAAGGCGCCCAATCCGTAGCCGAAGGCGCTCACGTAAAACACCGGCTCCAGCAGCGGCGGCAGCAGGTTGATGTGCCAAGTGGTGAGCAGCACCTCGGCGTTGCGCCGCCACACTTGCAGGGCACGCAGGGAAATGTTGGCAAGACGCGCGGTGGCCATGGCTCACTCGGCCAACACGCGGCCGGTGCGCCGCAGGAACACATCCTCCAACGTTGCGTGGCGCACGTGACGATCCTGTTCTGGAAAGCGCGCCTCGATGGCGTGGGCGATCTTGCCGCCGTCGGCGTCGTACAAGTACAAGCGATCCGCGGTTGCTTCGTGCGGCCAACCTTGCTCACGCACAAAGGCGCGGACAGCTTCCGCAGGATTGGCCAGTTCCACCACTTCACGTCCCACTTCGGCGGCAATGAGCGCGGTGGGTTTGCCTTCCAGCACGATGCGGCCTTGGTGCATCAGCAACGCGCGATCGGCCAGTTGCTGCGCCTCCTCCATGTAATGCGTGGTGAGCAACACGGTGCCGCCGCGCGATTTGATTTCGCGCACGCGCTGCCAGATGAGCTGTCGCGCCTGCGGATCCAGCCCCGTCGTCGGCTCATCCAGCACCAGCAAGTCGGGCTGGTTGATGAGCGCGCGCGCGAGCATGAGGCGCCGTTTCATGCCACCCGAAAGCGTGCTGATGATGCTGTTGGCTTTTTCCGTCAGGCCCATTTCGGCCAGCAACTGGTCGGCACGCGGCGCGATGTCGTGAGAGGCCAGCCCAAAATAGCGGGCGTACACCAGCAGGTTTTTGCGCGCTGAAAAATCCGGATCCAGATTGTCTTCCTGCGGACAGATGCCCATGCGCGCCTTGGCCGCACGCGGTTCGCGCATGACATCCAGCCCGAACACGCGGATCTGTCCCTGCGTGACAGGACTGAAACAGGTGGCCATGCGGATGGTGGTGGTCTTGCCCGCGCCGTTGGGGCCAAGCAACGCCACGCATTCCCCGCGCGCCACAGTGAAATTGATTTCATTCACCGCAGTGAAGGTGTTGTAACGTTTGGTCAACGCGACGGCCTCGATGGGCGGAGCAGTGGACATCAGGTGAACGGTGTTGCTGCCGCACCGTAGTCTTTCCGCTGGCCAATTGCCAAGACCAGTCGTCGGACCAGGAAGGATGAAGTTGCGGCGCGACGTCCGCGCGAGGCTTCAGTACTTGGGCAAAGTCGGCGCGGCGGTGGGGCGTTCCCAATCTTTGTGCCACGGCATGGCCCACAGTTCGGGCAGCTTGGTGTTGCGCACGCTGCCGTCCATGAACGCCACGTTGATGGTGTGGTCGTGCCGGTCAATGCAGACGCGGGACAAACCGCCGTTGCTGCCGTGCAACGACTGCGGCGCGGGATCGCTTGAGCGCGGCATCAAGTCCGCCCAGATGCCCTCGGCAAACACGGGCACTTCGCTGTGGCCTTGTTCGACGCGCTCGTAAAATCGGTGGCCCTCATGATTGGCCATCGGATGATTGGACTGCGCCCACGCATTGATGGCGTAAGTGCTGGTGGCGGGCTTGGCCGATTCGCAGAGCGTCCCCGGCCCGCCGGAGCAGCAGCCGCCGCGTCCGCTCAGCACGAACACCGAGCACGAATCATCGCCGCGCACGGCCACGTTGAGCGTGCGGCTCTTTTCAGAATGGATGGTGGTGCGCATGTAGATGATGTTGCGACCCCCGCGACCATTGGGCGCGTCCGGATACAGATGCCCCTGCGTCAGCGGCTGGCGATCGCTGAAGGTTGCTTGGTCAAAGCCCACCGGCGTTTGGTGAAACGGCTTGTCCGGTCCCAACAAACTGCCCGTGCCCCCGAGCGAACGCGACAGCGGGCCAGCCCAGTCGAAGAGTTCCCACGTGCCATCGCCCTTGTCCACTTCCTTGGGCGCGAGCGTTTCTTTGGGTTTGGTTTTGCCGATGGTGATGCCGTCGGTGGTGTGCAGTCCGCGGCCGGTCTCCGCGTCCCAAATGCTCAACGAGAATTTGGTGGGGAAAAGATTCTCGCACATCACCAGCAGGACGATACTGCCGCCCTCTTTGTCCTTGGCCAACGCGCACTGACTTTTTTCCCCGCCGAACTTCAGCTTGAATTCCGCCGTCTCCGTGGCGCCGATCACGCCCGCGACAAACGCGTAGTACTGCGGGTTGCGCGCCCAATCTTCGTCGCGAATCTTGCCATCGCCTCCTGTCGGCCGAGTCGCTGCGGCAGCAAAGGTGGCCGAACTGGGCGAGGCATCGGCGACCATCGCGCCTGTCTGCCGCGCCGCCAGTCCCCCGCCCGCGTTTCCAAACCGCCACGCCTTGCGCGCGTCGCCCAACGAATGCTGATTGTTGCGATAGCACAGCGGGCAATGAAGAATCTCGTCGGTAAGACCGCTCTCCTTTTTCAACGTCTCCACCCAACCACTGTTGTCGCCGCGCGATTCGTAGCGGATGGTCTGGCCGCGATCTTGTGCGTGCGCAAAATAGGCGACGGCCAACTGCCGCATGTTGCTGAGGCATCGGGTGCGCTGCCCGCTTTTTCTGGCCTTGGCCAGCACCGGCAGGGTGATCGCCGCCAACACCGAGATGATGGCCACCACCACCAGCATCTCGTGCAAAGTGAATCCGGCCCAGCCACGCGACCGGCCGACAGAATGTTTGATTGCCGCGCTCATGAGATTTCCTTTTCTGGAAATACATCGGAGGGCGGCGCTCGTTTCTTACAACGTGCGATGGAGGCGAAGAGATTTTTCTGAACGAAGCGGAAGCTAGGTTTGGTCGCGTTCCAGTGCGGCGAGCACATCGGGGTCGCGCACGTCCACCCAGCGACCCTCGATTTGCAGGCCCGCCAGCGGATGGCTGTTGGCGATGAGCGCGGCGATGGCGTCGGTCAGCTCGAATTCCCCGCGCGGGGATTTGGCCAGCGTGGCCGTGAACTCAAAGAGTGCCGGGCCAAAGATGTAGATGCCCGCATTGTACCACGCCGGCGCACCGGGCTTGAGCCAGCCCTCCTGCCGCAACGTTTGCAGTTGTGCCGCACTGGGTTTCTCCACGAGATGCGCGAGGCAGAATTGCGCGTCGAAAAAAAAGAGGCCGCCTTTGGTCACATCCTCACTGCTCGTGACGGTGACAACGCCCGCGTGTTCGCCTTCGCGGAAACGCTGGAGCATCTGCGCGTAGGTCTCTGGCTTGACGAGGATGTCGCCGTAGGTGAGGAAGAAAGGCGAATCGCCGACAAACGACTTGGCCAACTCCGGCGCCTTGCCGGTGCCGTCCTGCACGAGTTGTCGCGCGTAGGAAATCTTCACGCCCCAGCGCGAGCCATCGCCAAAATACGCCTCCACCACCTCCGCCTTCCAGCCGGTGATGATGCAGAATTCCGTGACGCCCGCCGCGCGCAGTCCCTCGATGATGTGCTGAAGAATCGGCCGGCCGTGCACGGGCAACATCGGTTTGGGCAGCTCCGTTGTCAGCTCGCCCATGCGCGTGCCTTTTCCAGCGGCGAGGATGACGGCTTTCATCGGGCGCAGATTCGTGGCGAACGCGATTGTTATTTCGCCTTGCCCTGCTGGGCCACGGCGTTCATGGCGGCAGCGATGGCGGCCGCGTCGCCCAGATAATAATGGCGGATGGGCTTGAGCTGCGCATCCAGTTCATACACCAACGGCACGCCGGTGGGGATGTTCAGTTCCAGCACCTCGGCCTCGCTGAGATGGTCGAGGTATTTCACCAGCGCGCGCAGGCTGTTGCCGTGTGCCGCGATGATGACGCGGCGGCCTGCCTGGATTTCCGGCGCGACCACCTCGTGCCAATACGGCAGAAAACGATCCACCGTGTCCTTGAGACATTCGGTGAGCGGCAGGTGTTTGACATCCAGCCCTGCATAGCGCGGATCACTGGCGGCGTGGCGGGGATCCTCCGGCGTCAGCGGCGGCGGCGGCACGTCGTAACTGCGCCGCCAGATTTTCACCTGCGCCTCGCCAAACTGCGCGGCGGTCTCCGCCTTGTTCATGCCTTGCAACGCGCCGTAGTGCCGTTCGTTCATGCGCCAGTCGCGCTGCACAGGCAGCCAAAGCTGGTCCATCTCGTCCAAGCAAAGCCACAACGTGCGGATGGCGCGCTTGAGCAGCGAAGAGTGCGCCTTGTCGAAAACGAAACCCTCCTTCTTGAGCAAGCGCCCGGCGGTGCGCGCCTGCTCGCAGCCGGTCGGTGTGAGGTCCACATCCGTCCAGCCGGTGAAACGATTTTCCAAATTCCATTGGCTCTCGCCGTGGCGCAACAGGACAACTTTGTGCATGCGCGCGGATGGTACTGGCGCCGTGCCGACGTGTCACGCGCGCCTTGCGCGTTGTGCGTTGCGGGCACCGGCTGGTAGGCTGGTCGCGTGAGCAGGATGGAGTTGCATGATCAACACGCGGCGCGCGGTGCGCACTTCGGCGAAGTGAATGGCGCGGGCGTGGTGTTGCACCACGGTGATGTGCCCGCCGAACACGCCGCGTTGCGCGCGACGGTGGGCGTGGTGGATTTGAGCGGTCGCAGCCGGCTCTGTCTGCTCGGCAATGACCGCGCAGAATTTCTGCACGGGCAAGTGACCAACGATGTGAAGTCCCTCGCCGCCGGACAGGGATGCTACGCCGCGCTGGTCAATCACAAGGGACGGATGCAGGCCGACCTCAACATCTGGCGGTTGGCCGACGAACTCTTGCTCGATGGCGAGCCGGGGATGGGCGCGGCCATCACCGCGCGGCTGGAGAAATTCATTGTCGCCGAGGATGTGCAAGTGGCCGATGCCGCGCCGCATTTCGGACTACTCTCCGCGCAAGGCCCGCGCGCTGCGGAGGCGGTGCGCACGCTGGGATGGGCGCTGCCGGAACAGCCGCTGCATTTCTGCGCGGTGGAGGATGGAGAGTTGGGTTCGCTGTATTTGATGAACCATCCGCGCGTGGGCACGGCGGGCTTCGACCTCTTCGCGCCCGTTGCCACGCTGGGCAACGTTGCAGAACGATTGATCGCCGCGGCGCAATCGCTGGGCGGACGCGCCTGCGGCTGGGACGCGCTGGAGATTGCGCGCATCGAGGCGGGCATCCCGCGTTTCGGCGTGGACATGGACGAAACCAACCTGCCGCCGGAGGCGGGCATCGAGTCGCGCGCCATCAGTTATCGCAAGGGTTGCTACATCGGGCAGGAAGTTTTGAACCGGCTCAAGGTCATGGGCCATGTCAACCGCATGTTGTGCGGGCTGCGTTTGGCAGGCGACGCGTTGCCCGTGCGTGGCGACAAACTTTTCCACGGCGAGCGCGAGGTGGGCCGCATCACCAGTGCCGTTCGCCAGCCGATGGCAGGGGTGATTGCGCTGGGCTATGTGCGCCGCGACTGCGCTGCGCCGGGTTCGGCGTTGCGTGTGGAAACGAAAAACGGCAGCGCCGACGCAGTAGTCGCAGCGCTGCCGTTCGAGCCGGTCAACGGCTAAAAGTCCACAAGCTCGACCTCGAACACCAGCGTGGCGTTGGGCGGAATGACGCCACCCGCGCCGCGCGCGCCGTAGGCCAGTCCCGGCGGAATGATGAGCACGCGCTTCTCGCCCTTCTTCATGTCGGAGAGCGCCTCGTCCCAGCCGGGGATGACCTCGCCCACGCCCACGGTGAACTCGAACGGTTCGCCACGGCGGACGGAGCTGTCAAACACCGCGCCGGTGAGCAGCTTGCCCGTGTAGTGCGCCTTGATTTTGCGGCCTTTGCCCGCCTTGGCCCCGGCGCCGTCTTTGGCGACCACGTGCTTGAGGCCACTCTTGCTGGTGACCAACTCCGCGTTCGGAAAATCTTTCTTCAACTTGGCCAGCACGTCCTTGATCGGCCGCTCCGCCGCTTCAGTGGCTAACGTCTTGAACGTGGCCTCGTCAGCCTTGAACGCCTTGGCCTTGTCGCCGACGCGCACGATGGTGATGGTCTTGAGCGTGTCGCCCTTCTCGATGGCGTTCACCACTTTCTGCCCCTCGATGACCAAGCCAAAAACCGTGTGCTTGCCGTCCAGGTGCGGGGTCGCTCTGTGGGTGATAAAAAACTGGCTGCCGTTGGTGGCCGGTCCGGCGTTGGCCATGGAGAGGATGCCTTCACCGACATGCTTCAAATCCGCATGGATCTCATCGCCAAATTTGTAGCCGGGACCGCCGGTGCCCGAGCCTTCGGGACAACCGCCTTGAATCATGAAATCAGCGATGACCCGGTGGAAGACGAGGCCGTCGTAAAACTTCGTGCCCTTGGGCTTGTTGGAATCCTTGGTGCCCTCGGCAAGGCCGACAAAGTTGGCGACCGTCATCGGGGTCTTCTCAAATTCCAACTGCAGGACAATCTTTCCTTTGGTGGTTTGCAGTTCGGCATAGAGACCGTCCTTGATGGGTTCGGCCGCGTGGGCAAGTCCAGCAATCAACATGGCAGGCAGTACAATGGCAGCGGAGGTTTTCTTTCGCATGACGCCTAATCAAAGCCGATCAGCCGCCGGAGAAAAGCATTTTCTTTTGGCGTGACAACCCGGGGAGCGCCCCCGATGTTCCCGCGCATGACCGACACAGGCAACGCAGAGGTGGCCATTATCGAGGCTGAGGCCGGCCGCATGGTCGTTGGATTCTGGCCGGAGGTCGCGCCCGAGACCGTGGCGAATTTCAAGAAGCTGGCCCGCGAAAAATTCTATGACGGCACGGCTTTCCATCGCATCGTGAAAGACTTCATGGTTCAAGGCGGCGACCCGCTCACCAAAGACCCCGCGATGGCCGACCGCTGGGGCACTGGCGACCCCGGCTTCAAAATCAAGGCCGAGTTCAACAAGCGCCCGCACGTGCGCGGTGTGCTGTCCATGGCGCGCTCGTCGCATCCGGATTCCGCGGGCAGCCAGTTTTTCATCTGCCTCGCCGCCGCGGATTTTCTCGATGGCCAATACACCGCGTTCGGCGCTGTCATCGCCGGCGATGAGGTGTTGGGCAAACTCGGCGACACGCCCTGCACCAACTCCGGCGGTGAACGCAGTCGCCCGGCACAACGACAAGGCGTCACCAGCGTGACCATTGTGCCCGGCAGCGAGGCTGGTGTTTAATCTGCGTGATGGACGCGCCCACACAGGCCGCCCTCGCCGAGGCGCTGGTGCGCTTGGGTTGCCCGCGTGACACCGCTGCGTCCATGGCCGCGCAACTGGACAAGCGCGCCACACAACTGGCCGTGCAATCCGGCCGCACCCACGAGGCCGCGCTGGCGCATCTGTTGCAACTGATGGCGCAAGGTTGGGCGGCGGCGGCGCAGCCCGCCAAAACCACCAACGCTACCATTCAACCTTGGGAAAAACTGGGGCGCACCCTTTTGGGCGATCACCGCATCTTCAAGCTCTATTCCAACCGCCTGCGCTCGCCGCGCACGCAGCGCGAGATGGAAATGTTCACGCTCGATTGCCCCGACTGGGTGAACATCGTGGCACTCACGCCCGAAGGCGGCGTGGTGTTGGTCGAGCAATACCGGCAAGGCACTGAGACGGTGGAACTGGAAATCCCCGGCGGCATGATGGATCCGCAGGACACGCAACCCGTGGCCACAGCGGTGCGCGAGTTGCGCGAAGAGACCGGCTACGAAGGACAACGCGCGCGGGTCATCGGCGAACTTTTTGCCAACCCCGCCATCATGTCCAACAAGGTGTACACCGTGCTGGTGGAAGATTGCCAGTGTCTGCACGCAGTGCAATGGGACGAGGGCGAAGACATGCTCACCCGCGTTGTGCCCGTGACGGACCTGCCCCGCTTGGTCCGCGAAGGACAGATCCGCCACTCCGTCGTCATCGCCGCCCTGCACCTCTTCGCCCTGCACCAAAGCCAGTGAGGGCGCGCAGCGCGGGATTACTTTGGAGCGGCAGCGTCGCCGCTGGCCAGCGGCTTATTTTTCTTCCACGGCATATCTGGAAATGCGGTGGGCTTGGGCGCGGGAGGGGCGGCAGGCTTGGGGGCTTCGGCCATTTGCAATTCGGCGGGGGTGGACGGCGTGGCGTTGGGATCGGGCTTGGCCATGTTGCCGCGCCAGGAGGCGATGCGGGCCTGCAAGCCGTGATGCTCGGCGGTCTTTTTGTCGCCGTGCTTCATATAGAACAGCGACAGGTTGGTATGGACGCGCTGTTCGCTGGGTTGGGCGGCCTCGGCTTGATGGCCGACCTCGATGGCGCGGGGGAAATCGCCGAGCCGATAATGCGCGAGGCTGAGCGAGAGCAGCGCTTCAAAGTGCGCGGGGTCGCGGTGCAGGATGGCCTCGAAGCCGGCGATGGCACTGGCGAAATCACCGGTGGTGTAGGCGTACACAGCGTCGTCGTAATCGGTTTGGAGGTCGTCCTCGGCCATAGTGTTTGACAGCCCAACCTACGGCAAGTTCACTGGACGGCGCAAGGAGCGAACGATGTCCCACCGGCTACGGCTCATCTCGACGGATTTCGACGGCACGCTGCATTCGGACACCCAAATGCCGGCGGTGCCGGTGGCGTTGCAGGAGCGGCTGGGGCAGTTGCAGGCGGCGGGGGTGCACTGGGTGATTAACACCGGGCGCGATTTGCCCAGCTTGATGGGCGGGCTGGCCCGCGTGTCGCTCTTGGTCCGGCCGGATTACGTGGTGACGGTGGAGCGCGAAATCCATCAGGCCCATCCGACGCGGCAGGGTGTGTTTGTGCCGCACACGGCGTGGAACGCGCGCTGCACGGCGGCGCATCAACAACTCTTCGCCACGATCCACGCGCGGCTGCCGGCGTTGCGGGAGTGGATTTGCGACCAGTACGAGGCGGGTCTTTACGAGGACGAGTTCTCGCCTTTCTGTCTCACCGCCAAAACCAACGCGGACGCGGACGCCATCGAGCGCGAGACCAATGCGCGCTTTGCCGATGTGCCCGAGTTGAGCTTTGTGCGCAACGACGTGTACGGGCGGTTGGCCCATCGGGACTTCAACAAGGGCAGCGCGCTGGCGGAAGTGGCGCGGCTGTGTGCGGTGAGCCAGCGAGAATGTCTGGCGGCGGGTGACCATTTCAATGACCTGCCGATGTTGGAGCAACGCTTCGCCCACTGGCTGGTGGCGCCGGGCAATGCGATTGCCGAGGTGAAGGAACAGGTGCGCCGGCAGCAGGGATTTGTCAGTACGCAACCCTGTGGGCACGGCGTGTTGGAGGGGCTGGACTGGGCGCTGGGCGCGGGGGCGTGAGGCCTTCGCATTAGTTTCATTTATGCGAAAGCGCGGTGCCGTTGTGCTGGCTGATGGCCAACGCAGCCAATCACTTGGCAGGCAACGCGTTGAAGTGTGGCTGTCTTTCGGGCTTAACCGTTGACACGAAAGCGGAGGGTGCTAGTTTTGACTCCCTTGCAGCGTTGCAAGCCAAGGGTTGGCCGCGTTTTGCTGCGGTCATGTCACGGCTGATTTTGGGTGGATGAACATAATTTTGGCGTACGAATATGAGCGATAGCACTGTGGCCGCGACGGCCAGTGGGGGTAGCCCCAAGATTTCCAAGGTGTCCGAGGCGGTCATCCGCATCGCGGGCAATTCGCAGGATGGCATTCAGGCCATCGGCGGTTTCCTGGCGCGATTGGCGGGGCGCAGCGAGCAGGATGTCATGACGTTCATGACCATCCCCTCCACCATCTCCGGCGGGCCGTCCATTTTCCAGGTGCGCATCGGGTCGGGCGAAGTGCTTTCCTCTGGGGATGAGGCCGATGTGTTGCTGGCGTTTTACCAGCACTCCTACGAGAACCACATTGCCTTTCTCAAAGATAGCGGCGTGGTGCTCTACGACACCAGCCACGTGACGCCCAATCCGGAGTGGCAGAAGAAATACCGGCACATTGGCGTGCCGATTTCCGAGCTGACCATCGAGGCCATTGGTGGCACGGCCAAGGACAAGGGCAAAAACATTTTCGCGCTGGGCCTCATCGCGCGCATGTTCGATTTGGATGTGACCAAGCTGGAGCGGCTGGTGGCGGAGCGTTTCCGTGGCAAAGTGGCCACCGTGGCGGAGATGGCGCTGACGGCGTTTCGCGGGGGGTACGGGCACAGCACCGCCACGTTGGGCGAGCTTTACCAATTCACCGCGCCGCAAAAGCGCGACAAAGAACAAGTGGTGATGAACGGCAACGAGGCGCTGGCGTACGGGCTGCTGGCCGCGGGCGTGCGTTTTGGCTCGGGCTATCCCATCACGCCGTGGTCGGATTTGATGGAGATGCTGCGCTCCGAGCTGCCCAAGTACGGCGGCACTTTTGTGCAGGCGGAAGACGAACTGGCGGCGGTATCCATTGCGATGGGCGCCAGCTACGCTGGGCACGTGGCGGTCACGGGTTCGAGTGGCCCGGGCATCTCGCTCAAAGGCGAGGCCATCGGCTGGGCGGTGATGGCGGAGATGCCGTTGGTCATCGTGGACGTGCAACGCGGCGGACCTTCCACGGGCATGCCGACGAACATCGAGCAGTCCGACCTCAACATCGCTTGCTACGGCGGGCACGGCGATTGCCCGCGCGTGGTGCTGGCGCCGGCGAGTGTGGAGGATTGTTTCTACACGGCGATTGAGGCCGTCAACTTGGCGCGCCGCTACAGCGTGCCGGTCATCATTCTCACCGACCAAGCCATCTCCACGCGCATCGAGGCGTTCGACATGCCCGACCTCAAGACGGTGATGCAGGATCTCACGCCGGACCTCACGCCGCGCGCCGATCACAAGGCATACGATTTGAAGGCCGTCGATGGCGTCACGCGCCACGCGCCGCCAGGCACGCGCATTGCCTCGGGGATTTATCCGGTGGTGACAGGATTGGAGCACGACGAAGTGGGGCATCCCACAAGCTCGCCCAAACTGCACATGTCCATGACGGCCAAACGCCGTCGCAAGCTGCAGGCACTGGCGCGCACGTTGCCCAAGCCCGAACTCTTCGGTGCGCCCGAAGGCGACGTGCTGCTGGTGGGCTGGGGTTCCACCAAAGGCTCGCTGTACGAGGCGGTGGAAAATGCGCGCGCGGCCGGCGACAGTTATTCCTGCCTGCACCTGCGCAACATCAGCCCGTTGCCGGAGGGGTTGGAGAAGATTTTTGACGGCTTCAACCACATCTTCGTGGTGGAGGTCAACGACGAGGGCCTTTACGGCTACGGCCAGTTGGCAGGCCTGCTGCGCTCGCGCTACTGCGACCCGCGCATCAAAGGCATCAACAAAACCGACGGGCTGACGTGGCGCGTGCGTGACGTGCTCTCCAGCGTGAAGGAAAGACTTTCTGTCCCGAAACATTAAATGAGCACTCCCATCGCCGAGATTGAACGCAAGCCGCTGACGAAAAAGGAAATCGCGGCCGATCACCCCACGTGGTGCCCCGGCTGCGGGGATTTCTCCGTGCTGGCGCTGTATTTCAAGCTCATCGAGAAGCGCAAGATTTGGCACGAGAAGATAACGACCGTGGCGGGCATCGGCTGCTCCAGCCGCTTCCCCTACTTCGTGCAAGCGCACGGGGCGCACTACATCCACGGCCGCGCACTGCCCTTTGCTACGGGCGTGTCGTTGAGCCGGCCGGACCTGCACGTGTTTGCCTTCGGCGGCGACGGCGACGCGTTTTCCATCGGCGGCAACCATTTCAATCACTGCGCGCGCAAGAACGTCAAGCTGACCTATCTGGTGATGGACAATCAGGTGTACGGCCTGACCAAGAAACAGACCTCGCCCACATCCCCAATCGGATTCAAGAGCAAGACCGACCAGTGGGGCTCGATGGATGAGCCTGTCAATCCGATGCGCCAAGCGCTCTCGGCGGGCGCCACATTCGTCGCGCGCACGACGCACACCAATCCCAAGCATCTGCTGGAGATGATGGAGGCGGCGATGGATCACAACGGGTTCAGCTTCATCGAATGTCTGAGCGAATGTACGGAGTTTTTCGAGGGCGCCTTTGACGCCTCCAATCCGCGCAAAGGCGGCGAGTTCCGCGACATGCCTGCCGGTCACGATGTCACCGACGAGATCGCGGCGTACAAGGCGGCGGCGGAACCTTTCCCGGGACACTTCGGCATTTTCTACAAGGTGAACAAGCCCACCAAGAACGAGAAGGAAGCGGAGATCAACCGGCGCAGTCGCGAGAAGGTGCAGGGGCTGGCGGACTGGCAGATCTTGCAGCAGAATTTTGATCGGATGAAGTAGCCGCAGCCGTGGCTGCCGTGCGCTGGATGTGCTGGCGCGGGTTGAATATCAATCTGGAGCGAGACGTAATTTAGAGGGTGAATATGCAGCCCCAACAATGTCCCGGGCCGGTCACGCGCCGTTCCTTCTTGGAACTGGGCGCGTCCTCCATCTGCGGACTGGGATTGGGCGGGCTGCTGCAGGCGCAGGCGGCTTCGGCACCAGCGGCCAAATCTTTCCCGGACACCTCCGTCATCTTCGTCTGGCTGCCCGGCGGGCCGCCGCACATGGAGATGTACGACATGAAGCCCGACGCGCCCAGCGATTATCGCGGCGTACTCTCGCCCATCAAGACCAACGTGCCGGGCATGGACGTGTGCGAGCTTTTCCCGCTGCACGCCAAGTGCGCCGACAAGTACAACATCATCCGTTCCATTGCCCACGAGTTCGCCGATCACGGCGGCGGGCACAAACGCTTTCTCACCGGGCGCAAGCCCGCGACGCCCACGGGCTTTGTCAACGACGCGCCGATGGTCGGCTCCATCGCCGCCAAGGCGTTGGAAGGCAAACGCAATGCCGCTGGGTTGCCCAAGTACATCGGGTTGATCCGCGCGGGACGCGACCAGATTGACACGTTCAGCTTTGGCGCGGCGTATCTGGGCAGCCAGACGCATCCGTTCATCGTCAACAAAGATCCCAACGGGCCTGATTTCAAGGTGGACAACATCGCGTTGGAGCCGGCGATGGCCACGCGATTGGATGACCGCGCCACGTTGCTCAGCGGTTTTGACAAACTGCGCCGCGACGTGGACGCCAGCGGCCTGGTGCGCAGTATGGATGTCTTCAACCAGCGGGCGTTGTCCATGATGACCTCGCCGCAGGTGCGTGATGCGTTTGATCTCTCCAAGGAAAACGAAAAGGTGCGCGACCGGTACGGGCGGCATCCGTGGGGCCAACGCGCGCTCTTGGCGCGGCGCTTGGTGGAAGCCGGCGCCAGTTGGGTGACGGTGGAGATGGAAAATCCCTACGACGGCGGCGTCCCGTGGCTCAAGAACGGCACGTACAACTGGGATTCCCACGCGGTCAACTGCCACATCTTCGATGACGCGCGGGTGCGCTTTCCGCTGTACGACAAGGTCGTCACCGCGTTGGTGGAAGACCTGCACGCGCGCGGACTCAACCGCCGGGTGCTGCTGGTGGTCACCGGCGAATTTGGGCGCACGCCACGGCTCAACGTGCAGACCGGCACGCAGACGGGCATCGGCCAACCCGGCCGCGATCACTGGCCGCAGGCGATGAGCATGCTCGTGTCCGGCGGCGGCATGCGCACCGGTCAAGTGATCGGCGCGACCAACTCCAAAGGCGAGCATCCCGTCGAACGTGCGATGACGCCCAACGACCTGTGGGCGACGGTCTTCCAACACTTGGGAATTGATTTGGACCTCTCCTACCCCGACCTGCAAGGCCGCCCGATGCCCATCCTGCCCTTCGGCGAGCCTATCCCCGAACTGCAGCCCGTCACGTAGGCGGGCAGGCATCGTCAACTAACGTCCTTCCTCGGACAGGAGGCGGGTGTTTTTCTTGAGGGTGCGCAGGGTCAAATAAGCCATCGCCCACGTCTGGAGACAGTCCGTCCAC
>SIAW01000070.1 GCA_009695465.1 Pedosphaera sp. | reverse complement strand
GGCGGGCTTTCTCGGCGGCGTCCTCGGCGATGTTGCGCAGTTCTTCCTGCATGGCGGGGTTGTTCTTCAGTTCGGCCTCAAGATCCTTGAGTGCCTCCGCCGGCGGTTTGTTGGCCAACGCCATGAGTCGCTCGAGTTGGGCGAACTGTTGATCCATGTTTTTCTTGATGCCCAACTCCTCCTCGGCTTTGCGCAGTTGTTCGCGCGTCTTGGCGACGGCCTCCGCGTCGCCCTTCTCCATGTTCTTGAAATGTTGGGCAAGCAGTTCGAGCGCGTCGGCCACTTTGTCCTGTTGCTCGGCGGCCTGCTCCAATTGCTTCTGCTGGCCGGGCGCATCCGGTTTCTCCGCAGCCTCGCGCAGGGCTTTCTCGGCGGCGTCGGCGGGTTGGCGCAACATTTCCACGCCATCATCGTCATCACGCGCGCGCTCGCGGCCTTCTTTGTTGGCGAGATTCTGAGTGTTGGCATCGCGCCGCAGATTTTCCTGAATGGGGGTCAGCTTGCGGTTGAGATTCTGCTGCTGCTTGATGAGTTGATCGGCGACTTCGGGCTGGGGCTTGTTGTCCTTGGCAACCTGCGCGGCCTGCTCTTTGGTCTGTCGCTCCAAGTCGCGGAACTGCTCTGCCAAATGCTGCAGCACGTCGGGCAATTTGGGCGCGGCGATGGCCAGCGCGCGCCGGGCTTTTTCCAGATCGGCCTGCGTCGCTTCTTTGGCGCGGCGCACGTCCAGATTGAGTTTGTTGAGTTTCTCATCCAGCAACTGCGGCCGATTTTCGGCGGCGCTGAGTGTGCCAGAAAGAATGAGGGGGAGGAGGATGGCCCACGGTTGAAATTTCATGGTCTGTTTCCTTTCCGTAATGTGCCCTATTTCGGAGGGGGTTCAATGGCAAATGTGCCGGGAGTTTTCTTGCGCCGCTCCATCTCGTCGCTGATCGCACGGGCCTCGGCGCTGGCGGCAGCTTGTTCGATGAGATCCGCCGCTTCACCCGCCAGTCGCACGTCGCGCAGTGCCAGGGGCAGACGGCCAAACAACTCGCGGTGCCACTGCCAATCGCGCGCGCGCAGCGTGTTCATGTCGGTGGCGTCCTGCTTCCAACGTTCCATTTGGGAAAGCGTGTTGAGGCTGCTCTCCAATTCCACGATGTGATGCGCCTGTTCCAGCGCGCGCAAGGCATCGGCCACGGCCTGCACTTGGGCGCCTTGATCGGCCGGCGGCTTGGGCGATTGCGCGATGTGCTCCGCCGCCTGCGCGGTGTCCATGAGATCTTTCACAAAAAGATGATCGGTGTCCGCCCTGCCCGACTCGCCCGCCGCACGCGCGCGCAGCAACGCCATCGCGGCGGTGCTGGCGTGTTTGACGCGGTCTTCGGCCAACGTCACTCGTGCGGTGGCCAGTCGCAACGCCGCACCCTGCGCGTTCTTCGCCGTGGCCTGCGCCTTTTCCAAGTCCGCGAGGCGATCGCGCAAAAGCTGCAGCGGACGATGCGCCTGTCCGTTGTCCTTCTCCAACTCTTGCCGCGCAGTGGCCGCCGCGTCCAACGCCGTGCGATGGATGGGCCGCAGCGTCGTCGCAATGTCCACAACGGCGGTCTGCATTTTCTGGGAAAGCGGCAGGAGCGTCGCGTTGGCATCGGGCTTTTTTAATTCCAACTCGATGAGCCGCCGTGCGAGGGCCAGTTGGGCATCCGCACTCTTCAACTCGGCGGCCGTCACGTTATCAAAATGCGGCGCGGCATTGGTGAGCAGTTGCTGCACGCTCATCACATCCTTCACGGCGGCGCTCTGCCGGCGTGCGAGCCGTTTCCATCCATCGGCATCGCGCTGGGCATCAGCGCCGGCCACGCGGTTCATGAGCTGCTGCGCCTGCGCAAGAAAATCAAGATGATCGAGCACCACCGCGGCCTCATCAGCGGCCAGTTGCAGGCGGGCGTTGTCGGCCAACCGACCAGCCAGCGCCTCCAGTTTGGCCACCGCAGCGACGGCCTCGCGCACACGATCATCGCGTGTCTCCTGCGTGGCATCATCAAACGCGGATTGCAGGCGGGACAGCGGCAGTTGCTCGTGCTCGATGCGCGCCAGCGCGTGGCCCAGCAGGGACATCTCGGCGGCCTCGCGTCCGGGCCGGGCCTGCGCAGTGGCCGCTTGCAACGCCTTGGTGAAGGCAGCGGCCTTGGTGGTGATTTTGCCCGGCAACTTTTCAGCAGCATCCCGCGCCTGCCGCAGATCGCCCAGTTGCTTGCCGGGCAGATCGTCGGGGATGGCCTTGCGCAGTTCAGCAACGGCGTCCTGCAAATCTCGCGCGGCTTGCAGCACGGCGGCTTTGGGTTTGAGCGCCTCGATGCGCCGGGTTTCAAACACCGCCGACTCGATGTGCAGGGTGAGCAGCGCTGATTCGCCCGTCTGCCCTTTGACATCCACGGCCACCAACCGAGTCAGCACGCGGTCGCCGGGCTTCACGTCCAGTCCCAGCAGATCCATGGCGATATCAATGGTGGCGTTGGCGTCGGGCAATTTGGGCAGCACCAGCACGTTGGTGGTCCACGCGTTGGTTTTGGTGGAGGAAATGATTTGGATCAACTGGCGCACCTGTTTCACGGCCACGTCGTCGTGCGCCAATGCAGCGATGGCCAGCACATCCTCGGGGCGCCGCACGATGTTGCCTTCGGGCGATTGGATGGCGACCTCGGGCTTCTCGTCGGGCAACGCCTTGATCCGATATTCTTCGCCCGGCTTGTTGGCCATGCCACTGGCGGCGGCGATGAGGTGGATGGAATAAACACCGTTGGTGGCGACGGTGAAACGCGCGCTGCGGGCCTTGGGCGATTTGGCATCGGTCGCCAGCATCTCCACTTCGTTGGTGATGCTGCCCTGCACATGGCGCAGCTTGGCGGACTTCACCTCTTGATCCATGCCGGCCAGCAGGGTCACCTCCGTGCCCGTCAGGATTTCCACGTGCCCGTGCTCCTCGCGTTTCTGCGCGGGCGGCAGGCCGGTGTAATCGGGGAACTTGAAATCTTTGATAAAGCCCAGCACACGCGGCGGGTCTTGGATGCGCACGGTGTACCATTTGGACTGGTGCCGGCCCGCCAGAAAACGGTAGCGGATTTCGTCCGCCTCCATCGGCACGGAGGAGGCGTAACGCCGCGTGGCATTGCCCTGCGTGGCGTTGCCTTGCTCGACAAGATTCATCACCACCTTCTCGATATTGCGCGCGCCATCATCGGTCTGGATGTGGGGATGCTCTTTGACCACGCGCCCGTTCACCTCGATCAACACCGGCAGACTGGCCCCGCGCTGCGCGAAAGCGTTGTCCGGATGGGCGGGCAACAGCACCACAAAGACGGCCTCGCTGGCGCTGCCGATGTTTATCCGGCCCGGTGCCACTGCGCGCAAAAGATGGGCGCGGCCCATGGGGATGATGGCGAGGATGCCCAGCACCAGCAGGAGTGTCAGCACCGAAACCCACCAACGCTGGATGACTTCCAGCGGCAAAGCGCGGCGGATGTCCACGGTGGCCATGCGGCGCGAAACATCCGTGCAGAGTTGCTGGCGAAAGACGGCTGAATCCCATTTCTCGCCGTTGGCCACATCGCTCAACTCGACGGCCGCCACCAAGTCCTCGCGCAGATCGGGTCGCGCTTTTTCCAGCAGCACGGCCATGTCGCGCAGATCGGCTGCGCGCAAAAAAGTCTTCATCACGGCGCGCACCAGCAACGCCGCCACCACCACGGCTGCCGCACCGAGCAGCCAGAGCCGGACGATGTCCGAGGGCGCAAAGATCCAGTCCACCACCGTGAGCAACAGCAATAATCCGAAGGCAAAAATCAGGGCGAGGCAGAGTCCGCGCAAGAGGATCAGCATCCGCCAGCGCCGGCGAAAGTGGCTGAGTTTCCCGCTGATGACGGGATCGAGGTTGGTGTACATGCGCTCGCTGGGGAACCGCGTGGCGGCTCGCGGCAAACCTACACGCGCTGCTGCGTTTGCGCAACGCTCGGCAAGCTCACAAAAGCCCAGCGCGTTTGCGCAGCACCCATTCCAGCGTCAGCAGCAGGATGATGGGCAGAAACGTCCAGTAGGACTGCCACAGTTTCTCCTCTTCAATAATCGTCTCGCCGGAGCTGAAGGGTTTGAGCACCTCCGCCAGTTGCGCCATGTCTTCCTCTGCGTAATAGCGGCCGCCGGAATCCGCCGCCATCTGGCGCAGTTGTTTTTCGTGGCAGTAAAGGATTCCCATCTCGCCGGTGGCCACGGAGGCGACCGTGAACTGGGTGCGCGCACGCAGTTGATCATCGGGCACGCCGGGCACACGCACACGTACTTCGTACTCGCCGCCCTTCAACGGCTCGCTGAACCCGCGGTACAACGCAGACTGAAAATCCGGATCCAACGGGACTTGGGCAACGAGCTTGTCGCCTTGATACAACATCGCCACCGGCTTGGCCTTGTTGGCTTCCAGCCACGCCATCGCGGCGGGATCGCGCATGCGCACGCGGATCTGCGCGCGATCGCCTTCTTCGTAGTAAGGCGGGCCAGTGTCGATGGCCAGAAAACGGTCCATCACCGCGAAGGGTTCTTCCATCGCCATCTTGGCGATCTGCTTCCAGAATTTCTCGTGGTATTTATCACCCACATCCTGCCGCCAACGCCACGACTCATCGAAGGCCGAGTAGAGCACGCGCCCAGAACCGAACCGGCGAAAGACCAGCGCGGGCAGTTTGCCATTGGGTTCCATCACCTCCAGCAGCACGTCGGCGCCGGGCAATTTTTCGCAGGGCACAATGCGACGCGGGCCGGAAAACCCAGCCCAGATGTCCGCACTGGCCTTGGCGTCGGGCGCCAGTTGCAACGCCGCCTCGTCGGTCAACGGACGGTACGCGAGGGAAAGGCTTTTGTAATCCTGCGCGCCCGGCCAAGTCACGGGGAAGAGCGGTTGCAACGGCGAATTGTTGTAGCTCGCCAGCCGCTCGTAGTGGCCATCAATGAAGATCATGCCGCCGGCGTTGAACTGCACGAACTCGCGCAGCCATTGCAATTCCTGCGGACGGAAAAGCTGCGGGGAGATGTCGCCGAAAATGATGAGCTGATAACTGAAGAGCCGCTCGCGCGTGTCGGGGAACTGATCGCGCCGCTGGCCGCGCGCGCCGAAGCCGCCCTGCCCGGATTGATCGGGCAACAGCGAGTCGATCTCCCAGCGTTCGTCGCGCTCGAAGAGGCTGTTGATGTAGCGGTATTCCCAGCGCGGCCGGCCGTCGATGAGCAACACGCGCGCCTTCTGCGTCACCACGCTGGTGCGTAACTTGGCGGTGTTGTTGTCGGGATTGATCTCCCCCTCGATCGGCTTGATCTTCACGTCAAACACCAGCGGCAGATTGGAAAATTGTAGGTCGGTGTTTTTGATCTGCTTCTCGCTGTTGACGATGTCCTCGATGGGAAAGTCGAAAGGAATCTCGCGTTGCCCGCCCTCCGTCGTCATCAAATCCTGCGTCCACACCGGCTTGCCTTTGTGCTCGATCGTCACAGTGAACGGTTTGCCCGGCGGCATGCCGTCCTGCACGATCACCCGGCCGTTGAGCTGCGTGTTGGGCAACACCTTCACCGGCGCGTCCACTTTCTGGATGGCCAGATCCATCGGCTGCCGCGTCGTGCCCACGCCAACGATGTGCATCGGCACCTGCCGCTGGCCCAGCCGCCGCGCCATCTCCACTGGGTTGGGCCGCGTGTTGTGCTGGCCGTCGGTGAAGAGCACCACGAAGAGTTTCTTTTGAAATCCATCCGCCGCCGGCTTGGCCGACTGCACATCGGCGATGGCCAAGGCTTGCTCGATGCCCGTGACCAGATCGGTGGACAGCACATTGGTCATCTCCGGCCCGAAGCCGAAGGTCTTGGGCAGTTCTGGCGCGGCCTTGTCGCCCCGCTGCTGCGACTGCCACAGCGTGCGATACGTGTTGCTCGTCAGCGTGGAGAGACTGACCTGATGATCCAGCGTCAACCGCTCGAACAAGCTTTCCTCGCCGCCCAGCAACACCGGCTGCACGCGTTCCCAGCGCGGGGTTTTGTCGAAGCGTTTCAACACCTGCAACGTCGCCGGATCGATCTTGTTGGTGGCCTTCGCGTCGTTCTGCGTCACCAGTTGGTCCAGATCGGTCTTCCAACGTTGCAACACCACTTGATGCTGCACGATCTGGTCACGCGCGGTCATCGGGTTGGACATATCCAGCGCAGCCACCGGATCGAGCAGTTCCTTTTTTAACGCCTGCCGGCGCGCGGCGGACAGTTGCGTGTCGGTGAGTTTGCCCAGATGCACGCCCGCGTCCGCGATCAATTCCTGCACGCCCTTGATCCCCGTCTTCACGTCGTCGGGGTTGACGAGGAACCGCAGCGACTCGGCCTTGGGCATCGCCTGCGCGAACTGATCGCGCAACCGCCGCGCGTGATCCTCCGCCGCCGCACCATTGATCCAACCCAGATTAGCCGCCAACCGCAGCTTGCGGCCCATCTCCATCTGCTCGTCGGTGGTCGTCATGCTGCCTGATCCGTCCACAAAGAGCATCAGGTGCGCGACCGTGCCCACGTGCCGTTTGCGCACGAGTGTGGGACCGGTGAGCACCGTCACCAACATCAGCACCACCAGCACGCGCAGCAACGGCAGGAGAAACAGCATCGCGCCGGTGCGCCCGCGCAAATCGCGCCGGTATAACCACCACGACAATCCGCCCAGCACCAACGCCAGCACGATTGCCGCTACCAGCCCCAAATCGCCGGTCAGTTGCAGTTGCGGCCCCTCGGCCGCGGCGGACTGCGCAGCCAACATCGGGCTTATGCTTTGTTGCGCGACATCCATTGTTGCAAAATCAACTCCACAAAAGTGAAGGCCAGCACGGCCCACAGCAGCCACTTCCAAATCTCCTGACCGAACCGGCGCTTGTTATCGAGGTTCTTGTACTCGTCCACCGACTTGACCAGCCGCGCCCCCAACGCCGTCGCCACCTGTGCGCGTTCTTTCTCGTCGAGTTGTTGCAGATCGGATTCCTCGCGGTTGACGTTCACCACATAATGCTGCAACCGCCCCTCCGCGTCGCGCAGCACGTACAGGCCCGGCCGTTGTGTGCCCCCAAAAAACACGTGTCCGCGCTGGCCTTGCGCGGTGATCTTCACCTTCTCGACCAGCCCAGTGTTGTCGGCCAACTTCACGCTGGCTTCGGTGATCTGATCGGCGCGCAGGTAGGTGATTGACACCTCCTTGCCCACGTCCGCTGCGGGGAACCACGCGGTGATGGGCTGGGTGAGATTGAGGTTGCGCGGCGGCGACACCGACGAGGCGAGGTACATCACCAGTTGCTGCATGAGCGGCACGTAGTACGGTTCGAGGATTCCCTGCAACCATTCCTCGTCGCAGGTCGTGGTACACAGTACCACACGGCCCTCGGCCACCTTGCGTTCCACCAGAAAAAAGTCGCCGCCCTCCAACCGCGCCAGTTCCGTGTACGGCGGATTGTCGGGTTGCTCGACGAGGCGGAACCACTTGTTGATGCGCGCGGTGATGCCCGCGTCGCCCGTGAAAATTTCCATGGCGGGATGGCGCGACGCCTGCGGGGCCACGCGCACGAACGGCACCGCGTCGCGCGTGCGATCCTGCAGATCCTTGAGCGGCGCGGGGAGATAGCCGCCTTGCGAGAGATTCTGATTGTACCAATCCTTGTCCACTTGATCGCCCAAGAAAATGAGCAGCCCCCCGCCTTGCTGGACGTATTGTTTGAGCGCCTCGGTCTGCGCGTCGTCCAGTCGCGCCACGTTGGCCATGATGACCACGCGCGCGTCGCCGATGGTCGCCGCGTCGAAGTCGGCCGTCTTGATGATGCGCGCATTGAACAGATCTTTCTCGCCGGGAATCTTCAACTCGCGAAACGGCTGCAGGGCGATGCGCAGGAAATCGCTCTCGCCCTTGAAATCAGTCTGCCCGCGCAACGAGGCAGCGCTGGGCTCGCCGTCAATGACCAGCACGGGCACGTTGTCCCACACCTCCACACTGGCCAGATGCGAGTTGTCGGCCTTCAAGCTGTCCTGATCCACGTTGACCTCGATGATGTGCGTGCCGGGTTGGTCAAAGACGTGTTGGAAGGGATCATCCTCGGTGGGCGCCTTGTGCTGTTGCCCCGCGCCCAAGTCCATTTGTTTGTCGGGCGGAATGATCTTGCCGTCCACGCGAAAACTCACGGGCAACCCGCGACGATCTTTGCTGCCGTAATTGCGCACGGTCGCCCGCACGCGCAAGGTTTGCTGCGGCGCCAGCGGCAGCTTGGGATAATCCAGCGATTCCACCGAGAGATTCTCCATCTCGCCCGCGCCCACTTGGATGAGTGTCCAGTCCATCTCCGACTTTTGTTTTTGCAAGTGAGTCACCTCCGCTTGCAGCGCGGCCAGCTCGTTGCTGGGCCAACTGACGCGCTGAAAATCGGTGAGCACGACAACCTCGCGCCGCATGTTTTTCAGTTTGCCCGCTTGGTGCATCGCGGCGACCTCCTTAAAACCGGGCACCATCTGCGCCTTGCCAAAGCCCGCCTCCATCTCAGCGAGATCTTTCTGCACGCGATTGAGATTGGAGCGCGGGCCATCGTAGAGTTTGCCGCCGGAGAGGCGCACTATTTGCACGTCGGAGTTGTGCTTGAGATCCTTCACCATCTGCGCGGCCATCTCGCGCGCCTTGTGGAAAGGCTTGCCGCCGGTGCCCTCGTATTCGAGCGAGTAACTGTCGTCCATCAACAGCACCAGCGAGGTCTCCACGTTGCCCCACAGCGCGCCGGCGCCGGTGATGACCGGACGCGACAGGCACATCGCCAAGAGCAGCGGGATGAGGCAGCGCACGAGCATGAGCAGCAGGTTCTCGATGCGCATGCGGCGTTTCTGAATCTTGATGCTGGCTTCGATGAGATGCATGGCGCCCCAGCGACGGACCTGGTAGCGGTGCTTGTTGAAGAGGTGCACCAATACGGGAATGCTCACCGCGGCGGCGCCCCAAAGCAGCATGGCGTTGAGGAAGATCATCGCGCGTGGTGACGCCGCGACAAGTACGCCGCGAGCGCCTCGTTAAAAGGCTGGTCTGTCCGGATTGGGATCAGGTCAATCTTGTTGCGCCGACAACCCTGCACGATTTCCTGGCGGTACGTCTCGTAGCTTTGCAGGTACGCCTTGCGGAAGCTCAGCGGATCCAACAACTGGAAGTGCGTGGTCTTTTCCAACGACTCAAAGCGCGTCCAGTCGCGGAATGGAAACTCAATCTCGTCGGGATCCATCACGTGGAACACCAGCACCTCGTGGTTGGCCGAGCGGAAATGCGACAGCGCCGTGGTGATGTGGGCCACATCGCCAAAACAATCGGAGATGACTATCAGCAGTCCGCGACGGCGAATACGCGGCACCAAGGTGAGGAAGACCCCGGCCAGATCCGACTCGCCGCCGGGCGTGGAATCCACCATCGCCTGCAGCATCGTGCGCAGATGCCGCGTGCTGGAGAGCGGCGGGATGAAGGCGCGCACTTCGTCATCAAAAGTCACCAGCCCCACGCTGTCGCGCTGTGTGGACAACAGGTACGAGAGGGACGCCGCCAATCGGATGCCGTACTCGTGCTTGGTCAGGCGCCCGGTGCCGCCGTAGGACATGGAGCCGCTGGCGTCGAGCAGCACCATCGCGCGCAGGTTGGTTTCCTCTTCGTACTCGCGGATGCAATAGCGGTCGGTCTTGGCAAAGACCTTCCAGTCCAGCCGCCGGATCTCGTCCCCGGGAACATACTCCCGGTGCTGGGCGAACTCCGTGCTGAACCCCTTGTGCGGCGAGCGATGCTGGCCGGTAATCATCCCCTCGACCAACTGCTTGGCCATCAGCTCGAGGCTCTTGAGGGTCTTAAACTCAGCCGGCTTGAGATAGTCTGTTAAATGCACCATGGCTTGGCTGCCGCCCGGCCACTACGCCAACTTGGAACTGGTCCTCTTATTATTGCCCAATGCAAGCGTGTCATCCGCGCGGATGCGTGGCACTGCTGCCAGCAACCGCGTGATGATGTCGTCGGAGGAAATGCCTTCCGCTTCCGCATGGAAATTGGGAGCGATGCGATGGCGCAACACCGGATGGGCCATCGCCACAATGTCATCCGTGGTCACGTGGAACCGGCCGCGCAACACCGCACGCACTTTGCCGCCCATGATGAGCTGCTGACACGCGCGCGGGCCTGGCCCCCAACTGATGAATTCCTTGGCCAACGGCAACGCCTGCGCGTCGTCCGGCCGCGCACGGCGCACCAACTCCAGCACGTAGTCGGTCACGTGATCGGGCACCGGCACCTTGCGCACCAATTCCTGGCACTGCACAATCTCGTGCCCGCTGATGCACGGCTCCACCTTGGCCGAGAACGCGCCGGTCGTGCGCGAGATGACCTCCCGCTCCTCGTCCTTCTGCGGGTACTTCACGATGACATGGAACATGAAGCGATCCTTCTGCGCCTCGGGCAACGGATAGGTGCCCTCCTGCTCCACCGGGTTCTGCGTGGCCAAGACAAAGAACGGCTCGTCCAACGTGTGCGTCGTGCCGCCCACGGTGACTTTGTGTTCCTGCATGGCCTCCAGCAACGCCGCCTGCGTCTTCGGGGGCGAGCGGTTGATTTCATCGGCCAGCAACATCTGGGCGAAAATAGGGCCGCGCTTGAACACCAACTCACGGCCGCCGCCGGGCTTTTCCTGCAACACCTCCGTGCCGGTGATGTCCGCAGGCATGAGGTCGGGCGTGAACTGCACGCGCTTGAATGACAGCGCCATGGCATCGGAAAGGCTCTTGACCATGTACGTCTTGGCCAAGCCCGGCACGCCTTCCAACAGGCAGTGACTGCGCGCAAAGATGGCGATGACCGTCTGCTCAATCACCTCGTGCTGGCCCACGATAGCCTTGCCCACTTCACCTTTGATGCGCTGAAAAGCCGCGGCCAACACCTTGGCCATCGCGGCATCGTCGCCGGGGGCGATGTCCTGATTAAACGCCACCGTCCGCCGTGCCGAAGGACTGGGCGCGGCAATGACCGGCACCAGCAACAGCGTCTGGCATTGCGGACATTTGATCTGCGCGCCCGAGGCCGAGGTGTCCACCGAGAGGTCCAGCGAACAGGCCGGGCATTTGATGATGAAGTCCATTATGAGAGCGCCTCTGTATTCGAGATTATCTTCAGTCCCCGATTATTTCAAGGGCTGCATCGTCAGCGGATCGCGCAGCGGCAGCAACGTCACCGTCCCCGGCACCAGCTTCTCCAACTGCGCCGCATGGTTGGGATGGCCTTTGAGGAGGTCGGCCTTGTTGCCCACCGCCAAGATGACCACGCGCTCGGCCGTGAGATATTTGCGCGCCACCCGCTGCACTTCCTCGGCCGTCACCGCTTCCACTTTGGCGCGGTAGTTCTTGTAATAATCCGGCTCGGACTTGGCGCGCCCCGTGAACTCTTCATCGGACAACACGGCGGCGACTTGAGCGGGCGTGTCAAATGATCCCGGGAACGTCTCGATGAACGAACGCTTGGCCGTGTTTAATTCCACCGCAGTGACCTTCTCCGCAGCGATCTTTTTCATCTCCTCCAACACCAGCGACGCGGCGTAGGCCACCGTGGCTGATTTGGATTGGAACGACGCCACAAACGAACTCTCGTAATACGTCGCACCCGGGAAAATCGAGCCGGCACTGTACGCCAGCCCCTCATCGGAGCGCACGCGGTTGACGATGCGCGAGGTGAACCCGCCGCTGCCCAGGATTTCGTTCATCACCTGCACGGCGTGGTAGTCGGGATTGTCGCGGCGGATGCCCGGCAGGATGATCGAGACGCGCCCCTGATTCACATCCTTGTCCAGCAAGTACAGTCCTGCCTTGGCCACCTCTTTCTTCGCGGGCACTGGGCCGGGCTGCTTGCCGGTGAAGGGCCAGTTGGCAAAAAACTTTTCCAGCTTGGCGATCATCGCCGTGCGATCAAAATCGCCTTGCGCCGAGACCACGAAGTTGGCCGGATGAAACCAGTCGCGATGGAACGCCTCCATGTCCGCGCGCGTGATGGATTCGATGGACGCCTTGGTCGTCTGACGATTGCGCCAGAAGTTTTCGCCGTACGCCAGATTCAAGCGCTCCCGCCCTTCCAGCGCGCGCGAATCGTCGTTGCGCTGTTTCATCGCCTGCAACGTCTGCTGCTTGAAAAGCTCCACGCGACTCTCCTGAAAACGCGGCGCGGTCAGCACATCGCGCAGCAAGGCCAGCCCTTCGTCGAGGTCTTTTGAAAGCAGACTGATGCCCGCGCTGCCTTCGGTCTCCCCCACCGCCACATTCAAGCTCGCCGCCAAGAACGCCAGCCGTTCCTCCAATTCCTCCGCCGTGCGCGATCCCGCTCCGCCGTCATCGAGCAACGCACCGGTCATTGCCGCCAGTCCTTCTTTGCCAGCCGGCTCCAGGAATTTGCCCGTGCGGATGCGGATGGAAACGCCCACCAACGGCAACTCGCGGTTGGGCACCAAAAAGGCCACCGGCCCGCCCTTGAGCGGCACGCGATAGCCCGCCGCTGTGGGCGGCTCAAATTTCAGCGGCGGAAAGGTGAGCTTCTCCGGCCGGTCCGGAATGTCAGCCGCCGACAGTCCAGCCAGTCCAGCACATCCGGCGATCAAGAAAATCAGGCGCTTCATTTTTTCTCCAACGTGGCGATGCGTTCCCTCAATTTTTTCTGCATCAACTTCATCAGCGGCGGCGCCTGCGGGCCGGCCTTGGCGAGCTGCGCCTCCAAATCCGTCAGTTGCTTGCGCAGCCCTTCCACGTCCTTGGCCTCGTTGACCGACGCGAGCATCTTGCGCGCGAGGGCCTTTTGCTGCGCGTTCATCCCAATCAACTCGGGATCTTCGCCCGCCACGCCGGGCTTGCGCGTGTAGATGCCCACGGCGCGGTTCTCGCGCGTGAAATATTTTTGGGCCACGCGCTGGATATCCTCCACCGTGACGGCCTGATATTTTGGCCCCGCTGTGTTGATCGCGCGCCAATCGCCCGTGCCTTCGGCGCCCAGCAGTTGCATCAGGATGGGATGATTGGCGCTGAGCTTGCGATACTCCGCCACGGCGAAATTGTTCTTCACCTTCTGCAGTTCCACCGCAGGCACCGGCTCGGTCTGCAACCGTTCCACCACTGCGTACAACGCCTTCTCCACCGCGTCGGGCGTGCTGCCATCCTTCACCTCCGCGCCGATGTTAAATTCGCCCGCGTACTTGCGCTCGGCTTGATGCGCCCATGTCTCGGTGGCCAGCTTGGAACCCAGCACCAGCCCTTTGTGCAGGCGCCCCGTCTGCGTGGCCAGCACCTGCGCCAGCACATCCAGTGCGTACGTGTCTTTGTGGCCAAAGGCGGGCGTGTGCCAGTAGATGTCCACCATCGGGTTGGCCTCGGCCTCGGCGTAAAAACGTTTCTCGGCCACCTGCGGTTGCTCCAGCGTGACCACTTCGGGCGGGTCTTGCTTGCCGCGCGCGATGCGGCCGAAGTAACGCTCGGCTTGCACCAGCGTTTCTTTGGGCTGAAAATCGCCGACCAGCGCCAGCGTGATGTTCTGCGGCGCGTAGTAGGTGGCAAAGAATTCGTCCGCCTGCGCCTTGGTGATGGCGGGGATGTCGCTGGGCCAACCGATGACCGGCCAGCCGTACGGATGCGATTCCCAGAAGAGCGAATCAAACGCCTCGGCGAATTTGCCCAGCGGCGTGGACTCGGTGCGCATCCGGCGCTCTTCAAACACCACGTCGCGCTCGGCGTAAAACTCGCGGAACACCGGCCGCAGCAGTCGCTCGCTTTCCATCCACATGAAGAGCTCCAGCTTGTTGGCCGGCACGGTGATGAAGTAGGCCGTGTGATCGTACGTGGTGTAGGCGTTCATGTGATCGCCGCCGTTGGCCGTGTAGATGCGGTCAAATTCATTTTTGACAAGCACCTTGCGCTGCTCCTCCACGAGCTTCTGAAATTCCTTCTCCAAGACGCGCCAGCGCTCGGTCTTGTTTTCCGCCTTGAGCATGTCGTCAATCTCCCCGCGCCGCAGCGACACGCGCATCTTGGCTTCCTCCAGCCGCATCAACCCGCGCACGCGTTCCTGCTCGGCGATGATCTCCAGATCCTTCTTGTAATCCTTGGTGCCCAGCGTGGGCGTGCCCTTAAACATCATGTGCTCGAACAGATGCGCGATGCCCGTGATGCCCGGGCGTTCATTGGCGCTGCCCACACGCGCCACCCAGCCGCCGGCGACGTTGGGCGCGTGATGCCGCTCCACCAGCAGCACCTTCATTCCGTTGGAAAGCACGTGCTCGGCCACCGGCACTTGCTGGGCGGTGAGCAGAAGCGGGAAACACAACGCGGACAATGCGGCGGTGGAGAGGAGAGTTTTCATGGCCAGCACGCGGACACCACACCATCAAAGTGCGCCAGCGTCAACGCGCAAG
>SIAW01000069.1 GCA_009695465.1 Pedosphaera sp. | reverse complement strand
ATTTGTCCGCCACAGCCCGTGATTGCCCTTTGCCCAAAGTGCGGATAGCCTCGCGTCGGCTGTTGCGGAAAACCAGCCCTCGCACAAAAACCGCATGACCGGGCAATCCCAATTCGCTGATTACATCACTCGCCTGCGCGCCTTCATTGCAAAGGCCGCGCCCGATGATGCCGCCTTTGCCGCGCTGGCCCGCGACCTCTTTGCGTTGCAGTACGCCCATGTCCCCGTGTACCGGGATTTCTGCCGGCACCGTGGTGTCGCGCCGACCGACCACTTGGATTGGGCCAGCCTCCCCGCCCTGCCCGCGTCAGCCTTTCGCGATTACGGAGTCACCAGCCTTTCCCTCGCCGAACGCGCCGCTTGTTTCCATTCCAGCGGCACCACGGGCCATCAACCCAGCCAGCATTTCCACAGCGCCGCATCGCTGGGTGTTTATGCTGACTCTGCCCGTACATGGTTCAGCCATCACTTCCCGGACTCCGCACACCACCTGTTCCTTTCACTGATTCCTTCTCCAAAAACGGCACCGCATTCTTCATTGGCGCGCATGATGTCGTTCATCCGCCAGCCAGCGGAAGTGCTCCACACGGGCCACTGCGCTGCCGATGGTCAGTGGCTGGTGGATGTCGCCGCCACGATGGACGCACTCGCAGCGCAGATCCCGGCACGGCCAGTGGTGATGCTCGGCACCGCGTTCTCCTTCGTCCACCTCTGCGATGCGCTCGCCGCGCAACAATGGCGCATCCAACTTCCGCCCGGCTCCAGCGCGATGGAGACTGGCGGCTACAAGGGGCGCTCGCGTGAATTGAGCCGCGCACAGTTGCACGCGCTGATCTCGCGCACCTTCGGACTGCCGCAGCGCGCGATCGTCTGCGAGTACGGCATGTGCGAACTAAGCTCGCAGGCGTACGACCACGTTGTCGGTGAAGACGCGCCACGGCGCTTCCGATTTCCGCCGTGGGCACGCGCGCGCGTTGTCTCGCCCGAGACCGGACGCTCTGTTGCCGATGGGGAGACGGGGCTGTTGGAGATTGTGGACTTGGCGAATGTCCATTCCGTCTTAGCCGTGCAGACCGCCGACCTCGCGGTGAAACGTGAAGATGATTTTGAATTGATTGGCCGCGCGGCACAATCGGAACCCCGCGGCTGTTCGCTTGCCGCCGCCAACGCATGAGTGCCCATCCTCATCGCCAGCGCAGTCTGTGGTTATGCGGCATGCTGCACGGGTTCACGCACGTGTATCACGTAGCGCTGCTGCCGCTTTTCTTGCTCATCCAAAAAGATTTGGACTTGGCCAGTCTCCCGCACGCGACGCTGCTGCAGACCATCATGATGATCGCCTATTTTGCGCCGAGTTATCTCGCCGGCATTCTGGCCGATCGCGTGGATCGCCGGACGCTTTTGTGCGGCGGCCTCATTCTCAATGCCCTGGGTTTCATCTGCCTCTCCCTCTCGCCTAACTACACGTTGGCGATTGTCAGCACGATCATCGCCGGCATCGGGGGCAGTGTTTATCACCCGGCAGCCACGGCGTTGATCGCCGATCAATTCCCGGAAAAACCCGGGCGGGTACTGGGCTGGGTCGGCATGGGCGCCAGCTTGGGATTCTGTCTGTCCCCGCTCTACTCAGGCTGGCGTGCGATGGATGCCGGCTGGCGCGCGCCGGTCATGGAGTTGGGTCTGTTCGGACTTGTTGGCGCTGGGGTGTTCCTGTGGTTCGCAGATTCTACCGACGCCACTCGCCATCGGGACAGCGCGCGTGAACCTATCTTTGCGACAAACCGAATGTGGCTACTCTTCTTTCTGGCAGCGTTCGCGTTCAGTTGCCGCGATTTCACCGGCAGCAGCATGGGCACACTCTGCTCGCTCTTCCTTCAAAAGTCGCGCGGCTGGGAACCCTTCATGGCAGGACTGGCCACCTGCTGCATGTTTGTGCTGGCCGTGTTCAGCAATCCTCTCTTCGGTTCCTTGAGTGATCGCGGGCGAAAACGCTGGACCACACTGGTGCTCGTGATGGCGGCCGTGATGGTCGCGCTGTTTCCGAGAGTGCCCGAGCAGTGGACGTTGCTCCTCGTGGCCGCGTACGGATTTTTCTCCCTCGCCAGCTTTCCGATGGTGGAAGCAGTGCTCATGGAGTCCGTCGCCCCGCACGCCCGCAGCCGCGTGATGGGCCTCTTCATCACTGTCGGTGGCACTGCAGGAAATTTTGCGCCGTGGGCCAACGGCGAGCGGGTCAAATCCATGGGCGCACAGTCGCAACACTCTGCAACCTACATCCCCATTTACAACGGCTTGGCGATCCTGGTGCTGATATCTCACTCGCAGGAATTTTCTGCCTGCACCGCATTGGCCGTCAGCGCCGCGCAATGACCACAGGCAAGGCATGATGGATTTGCCGCAATATTTTCTGGCGGATTTGCCCAGCGAAGCGCGCTTGAGCGGCGAGCTGGTGCAGCAAGCCTGCCAGCAATTGAAACGCAATCGGGTGCGTTACCGGCAAGAGATGTCCACGCTGCAAGTGCTGAGAGCCATTGCTGTGCTTGCCGAAAACTGGCGTGATGATGCCTATCCATTCCGTCGTTACGTGCTTGATGGCGGGCCGCAGGCCACAGGATTTTCCAAAAGCACACTGGCACGCGGGCTGGATCAATTCTTCGGCAGCATCACCGAGGACAGTCTCCATCTTCTGCTGGCGCAGGAAGTGGGCGACCCACGCCGGTTGGACGCGCCGATGGCCCTCGCCGAAGAGCGCGCGGAAAATCGGATGGCGATGGTGCGCGGCCCCGAACTGCTCGCGCATTTCGCGCCGGGCAATCTGCCCTGCCCCACTTGGCTGGGCATGATCCACGGACTGCTCATCGGCTCGGCGCAGTTCATCAAATGCGCGCAGGGCGCCGCCTTCCTGCCGCGCATGTTTGCGCACTCGCTTTATGCCGCGCATCCCAAGCTGGGCGCGTGTCTGGAATTGGCCGTGTGGCCCGGCGGCCGGGAAGATCTGGAATCGCCGCTGCTGGCGGAGGCGGATTGCGTGATGGCCACGGGCAGCGACAAAACGCTGGCGGCCATCCGCCATCGCATGCCGGCGCACGCGCGTTTTGTGGGCCACGGCCATCGAGTCAGTTTTGGTTACATCACCAAAGACAGGATGAGCCGCGCGATGGCGCGTGAGCTGGCCCGGTTGGCGGCACAGGATGTTGCGGCGTGGAACCAACTGGGCTGTCTTTCGCCGCACGCGTTCTATGTGGAGTCCGATGGCCTTGTCAGCGCGGAAGATTTTGCAGCCATGCTGGCCGTGGAGATGGAAGCGCAGGAAAAGATCGCGCCACGCGGTGAGCTGCCTGCATCTGCAGCGGCGGACATTGCTCATCGCCGGGCATTTTATGAAGTGCGCGAGGCGCACACCGGCGACGTGCGATTGTGGCGCAGCATTGATTCCACCGCGTGGACGGTGGTGCTGCAACGCGACCCGCAGTTCACGCCGTCGTGCCTGCATCGGTTCGTGTATGTGAAGGAGGTGGAGAACCTCGACCAGTTGCTGCGCACGGTGGAGCGGGTGCGCGGACAGGTTTCCACCATCGCACTGGCCGCCGCCAAGACCGATGCGGTGGAGATGATCCAAAAGCTGGCGCGCTGGGGCGTCACGCGCGTCTGCCCCATCGGCCAGATGCAAGACCCGCCGCTGACGTGGCGGCACGATGGGCGTCCTGCGCTGGCGGATTTGTTGACGTGGACAGATTGGGAGTTGTGAAAATGAAAATGGAATTGCGAAAGACATTTCAGTTCGAGGCCGCGCACTCGCTGCCCAATGTTCCCAAGGCCCACAAATGCCATCGGCTGCACGGGCACAGTTTCCGCGTGGACATCGTGGTGGAGGGGGAGTGCGACGCGCATCGCGGCTGGGTGATGGACTACGCGGACATCAGCGCGGCGTTCGATCCCCTCTGGCGGCGGCTGGATCATCATCATCTCAATGAGATTGCCGGGCTGGAAAATCCCACGAGCGAACATGTCGCGCGCTGGATCTGGCAGCGACTGCGTCCGCGCCTGCCGTTGCTCAAGGAAGTGGTGGTGGGCGAAACGTGCAATGCCTGCTGCGTCTATCGCGGCGACTAGCGCCGTTGCTTTCGGCCACATCACGCGGCAATCTCCAGCGCATGCCCACGCGGTACGCTCATGTGAACATCATCGCGCGCGACTGGCGACAGCTCTGCGCGTTTTATGAGGAGGTCTTTGCGTGCGTCCCCGTCAGCACGGAGCGCGACCATCACGGCGCGCACATTGACCGGCTGACCGCGTTGCCCGGCGCGCGCATTCACGGTCGGCACTTGCGCGTGCCCGGCCACGGCGAGCACGGCCCCACGATCGAGATTTTTTCTTACGAAGCCAATGCGCCGGACTTGCCGCGCCGATTAAATCAGCCGGGCTTCGCGCACTTGGCGTTCGAGGTGGATGATGTGGATGCCACGCGCGCGCAGATCCAGCGACTGGGCGGCGCGGATGTGGGCGAGTTGGTCACCATTGACATCGCTGGCACCGGCAAGTTGACGCTGATTTACATGGGCGATCCGGAGGGCAACATCGTCGAGTTGCAGCACTGGCATCGTTGAGATTCGCGCGGGCAATCTGCCCTTTCCTTCGCCGCGCTCACTGGATACAGTCGCCGCGCCATGAGTCATCTGCGCTGGACTTTCCCTCTTGCAGTACTGCTTTCCACACTCGCAGCGCCCGCGCAACTTTCACCGCCGGTACCCAAACCCATCGCCGGCGCGCGTTATCCCGCGCTGAGTCCGGATGGAAAAAAGCTGGCCTTCGTTTATCGCGAGGACATCTGGCTCGCCTCCAGCGACGGCGGGCGCGCGACACCGCTGACGTCGCATTTGGAGATTGATGCGTATCCCATTTTTTCGCCCGATGGCAACTGGCTGGCCTTTGCGAGCAAACGCTCGGGCAACTGGGATGTCTTCATCATCCCCGCGGAAGGGGGCACGCCGCAGCAGATCACGTGGCACGCGGGCGGCGAGATCGCCTTTGGTTGGTCGCCGGACAGCAAGCGCGTGACCTTCTCCACCAAGCGCGACCATCCCAACTACGGCATCTACGCAGTGGACATCGCCTCGCTGCGCACCGAATTGATCTGCGAAGATTACGCGCCGCTGCGTTACCCTGCGTTCGCGCCGAACGGGCAGTCGGTGGTTTACACCCGCAACGGCATGCCGTGGTATCGCCCGCGTTACGCAGGCTCGGTGGCGGCGCAACTCTGGCTGCACGACATCAAGACCGGCAAACGTCAGCAGCTTTCCTCCAACAACCGGCAGCATCTCTTTCCGCAATTCATGCCGGACGGACAGAACGTGCTGGCGGTGACCACCGGCGAGGAGACGCCCGTCAACAATCAGCTCGATGCCAAGCCGCAAAAGTTGACGGACAATCCTGCGCGCACGCCCAACTTGTGGCTCTTCGATCTGCAAGGCAAAGCCAAGCAACTGACGACGTTCACGGGCGACTCGGTGCGCTATCCATCGGTGGCGGCAAAGTCGGGCGATGTGGCTTTTGAATACGCGGATGGCATCTGGATTTTGAAACGGGGCAGCGACAAACCCGCCGCCGTGAAACTAATCGTGGCCACCGATCGCAAGCAGAACACGCGCACCAACGAACGTCTGGTGCGCGGTGTGACGGAAGCGGAACCTTCGCCGGACGGCAAGTACATGGCGTTTGGCTTGAAGGGCGACATCTGGTTGGTGATCACGGCCAAGCCCGAAGGGGTCAGCACGGGCCGCGCTGAAATCGCCAAGCAACTCACCAACTGGGCGGGCGATGACTCGGATTTCTCGTGGGCGCCCGATGGCAAAAAGATTTATTTCACCTCCGATCGCGAAGGCAACACGCGCATCTATGAGATGGACATCCTCACGCAGCAAGTGCAGCCGCTGTGGAAGCGGCCGGAGGATGTGACGCATCTGCGGGTGAGTCCCGATGGCGAACATCTGTTCTTTTGGATGGCGGGACCGGATGGCGGATTGCATCGCCTGAAACTCAAGGATGGCACGTTGAAAAAACTGGCGGCCGTGCCCGGTACCCACACGCGCGGCGATGGCGGCGTGGATTACGAATGGTCGCCGGATGGGAAATGGATTGCCTACACGCGCCGCAGCGGCAATGGCGCGTACAACATCTGGATCATTCCTGCGGAGGGCGGCGAGGCGGTGAATGTCACGCGCCTCAACGCGGCGCACAGCAACCCGGAGTGGTCGCCGGATGGCAAGTATCTCTTCTTTCAAAGCGACCGCGACGGCGCCGGGCTGTACGCGATGGCGCTCAAGGGCGAAGGTTTTCGCAAGGGCGACGTGGATTTCAAATATGAGAAGCCGGCCGACCCGGTCAAGGTGGAGATTGATTTTACGGACATCACGCGGCGCATCCGAAAAATCAGTACGCAGAATCCGGACGGCGACATCACCATCACGAAGGACGGCGCCATCTACTTCACGTCCGAACGCGACATCTGGCGCGCCAACTTTGATGGTAGTGATGTCAAGCGTGTGACCACCGGCGGCGACAAGGTGGCGATGCGCGTGCTGCGCGATGGCCAGCGGGCCACGTTCATCGGCAATGGCGAGATGTTCTTGTTGAGCCTGCCCGGCGGCCCACCGCTGCGCATCAGCTTTGTCGCAGACTGGACGCACGACGTGCTGGCGGAACGGCAGGCTTCCTTCCACCAATTCTGGCGCAGCTATCACCACGGATTTTACGACGCCCAATTCCACGGCCGCGATTGGGTTGCGCTCCGCACTAAATATCAGCCGCTGATTGAGAGTGTGGACACGGCCGACGGCTTCGCCACGTTGCTGCAGATGATGGTGGGCGAATTGGAGGCGTCACATTCCGAGGTCAGCCCGGCGCTCGCAATCGCCCCGGGCATGGCGCAGACGCCGCACCTCGGCTTCACGCTGGATTACTCGCATCAAGGCACAGGCATCAAGGTGAAGGACGTGCCGGAAAACGCGCCGGGCGCCTATGAAAAAACGCGCATCAAGCCCGGCGAGTTCATCCTCGGTATCGATGGGCAGACCGTCAATTTGGACGAGCGCCTGTACGAGGTGTTGAACAAGAGCAACGGGCGCATGCTGGAAATGCTCGTCAACACGGAGCCCAAACGCGAGGGCGCGCGGATCGTCCGCTACAAGGCGTTGGGGCAGGAAGAATGGAGTCAGATTCATCTCCGCAATCAGACCGCCAAATTGCGCAAGCATGTGGAAACCAAGTCGGGCGGGAAAATTGGCTACCTGCACATCCCCGCCATGGACGACCCCAGCCAGGCCCAGTTTGAGCGCGAGGCTTACGAATACATCATCGGCAAAGAGGCGATGATCTTTGATGTGCGCTCCAACGGCGGCGGGCGCATCTCCGACAGTCTCATCGACATGCTCGAGCGCAAGCAGCACGGCATCTATCGCGGACGCGATGCTGCGCCGGAACCTGCGCCGGGACGCGCGTGGGCCAAGCCCATCGTCGTCGTCATGCACGAGCACAGTTTTTCCAACGCCGAAATGTTTCCGTACGCCATCCGCCAGCGCGGGCTGGGCAAACTCGTGGGCATGCCCACGCCCGGCTACGTCATCTGGACCTCCAGTTTCACGCTCACCGACGGCACGCGCGCCCGCCTGCCTGGTCGCGGTGTCTGGCGCATGGACGGCAGCAACATGGAAAATCAGGGCGAAAAACCCGATGTGCAGGTGGACTTGACCGCCACCGACTGGCTTGCTGGCCGCGATCCGCAGATTGATAAGGCCATCGAAATGCTGATGCCCCCTGCCCCACAGGCAGGAAAAAATTAGCCATGTCCGCAGCGGGCAATCAGCAACTCATCGAACGCTTCCGGCATCAACCCGCGCCGCTGCTGCCGGTGCTCCATGCGTTTCACGACCGCGACGGTTTTCTTTCGGAGGATGCACTGCGCGCGGTGTCGGAGGGATTGAAGATTCCGCTCGCGGACCTCTTCGGCACCGTCACGTTTTATCACCACTTCTCGCGCGAACCGGGCGGGCTGAACAAACCGCGCGTCTGCACCGGCAACGTCTGCTCTCTGCGCGGCGGCAATGAATTGCTCGCCGCGCTCAAGTCACAAGGCGCGACTGCGATGCCCTGCTCCGGCCGCTGCGACGAACCCGTGCCCGTGCTGCGCGGCCATGAAACGCTGGTCGGCACGACGCCCGAAAATCTGCGCGCGAGCGCCAGCCCGTTGCCCGCGCCCAATCCCGGCGGTTGCGAGGAGTGCATCTTCACACACATCCGCGAGCCGGGCCGCGCGACACTCGAGGGTTACAAACGCACTGGCGGCTACGAGGCGCTGACGAAAGCCGTGCGCGAGATGTCGCCCGCGCAACTGCTCGCCGTCGTCACCGAAAGCAAACTCGCAGGACGCGGCGGCGCGGGCTTTCCGACCGGCGTGAAGTGGAAAGCCGTTGCCGACGCAGCCGGAAATCCGAAGAGCGTCGTTTGCAATGCTGACGAGGGCGAGCCGGGTTGTTTCAAGGATCGCGCGATCATGGATCACGATCCGCACGCGATGCTCGAAGGCATGGCGCTCGCGGGCTTCGCGACCGGCGCAGCGCGCGGTTTCATCTATCTGCGCTACGAATATCCGGAGACGTTTCGCATTCTCGAACGCGCCATCGCTGAAGCCGAAGCGGCGGGATTGCTTGGCGCGAACATTCTCGGCAGCGCGTTCAGTTTCAAAATCCATCTGCGACGCGGCGCGGGCGCTTACATCTGCGGCGAGGAAGGCTCGCTGCTGAACAGTCTCGAAGGCAAACATCCCTTCCCTCGCAACAAGCCGCCGTATCCCGTCACGCACGGCTTTGAGAATCTTCCCACCGCCGTCAACAACGTCGAGACGCTCGCCTCCGTTCCGCCCATCGTGCGCAACGGCGCGGCGTGGTATCGCGGCCTCGGCCGTAACGGCCACGCTGGCACCAAGCTCATCAGCCTCTCCGGCGACATCCAACGCCCCGGCAATTACGAAGTGCCCATCGGCCTTCCCTTGCAAACACTGCTCCACGAGTGGGCTGGTGGCCCACTATCCGGACGCACTATCCAAGCCGTGACGATGGCCGGATTGAGCGGCGGCTTCCTCGCGGGCGACTCGCTCGACTGCACGCTCGATGAACCGAGCATCCGCAGCAAAGGTTCCTTCCTCGGCGCGGGCGGCATCATCGTGTTCGACGACAGCCGCAACATGGTGGCCGCCGCGCATGACGCGATGGAATTCTTCGCGCACGAAAGTTGCGGCAAATGTTTCCCCTGCCGCATCGGCACACAGCGCCTCACAGAACGCCTCAACGGCGAAGCCGGTCCTCGCGACCTCGCCGCGTGGACCGAAGAAGTCCGCGACATCGGAGCCGCGATGCGCGCCACCAGCGCCTGCGGCCTCGGCATGGCCGCCCCCTTCGTCACGGATAGCTTGTTGAAATTCTTTCCGAAGCAGGTAGAGAATCACGTTTCAGCCAAATGACAGAACACTCGATGAACGCCACAGCAATGGAACGCAAGCTGACGATGACGCTGGATGGCCAGCCGGTCGGGTTCAGCGAGGGCGAGACGATTTATCAGGTGGCGCAGCGCGCTCAGAAGAATGTGCCGACGCTTTGTTACGACGAGCGGCTGGAAGCGTTCGGTGCGTGCCGACTTTGCGTGGTGGAGGTCGAGGGCGTGAAGGCGCCGGTCGCTTCCTGCACCACGAAGGTCACGCCGGGAATGATCGTGCGCAGCGGTTCGCCCACGATTGAGAAGTATCGCAAGACGCTGCTTGAATTGGTCGTCAGCGAGAATCGCGAGGTGGACGTGAATCCGTTGCGCGGGTTTGCTTCGCAGGAACTCACGACGCTCGTGGATCGTTACGGTGCGCGCACGGGGCGGTTCAAAGGAAAGAAGTCCGGAACGAGCAACAAGTCCGACGACAATCCGTTCATCCTGCGCGACTACGATCTGTGCATCTCGTGCTATCGCTGCGTGCGCGTGTGCGCGGAGCAGGAAGGCGACTACGCGATTAGCATGATGAACCGCGGATTCAGCACGCAGATCACGACGGAGTTCAACGGTCGGCTCAAGGATTCGGATTGCACGTTCTGCGGGCAGTGCGTGCAGACTTGCCCGACCGGCGCGCTCGCGGACAAGAAGGCGTTGCGCGCGGCGGACCTACCCGGCGAGGTCACCAAGACGCGCACGATCTGTCCTTATTGCGGCGTCGGTTGCTCGGTGGATTTGCTGACAAAAGGCGACCGGCTCGTGGGCGTGCAGCCCGCGATGGACGGCCCGGCCAACGGCGGTGCGCTCTGCATCAAAGGTCAGTTCGCATTCGACTTCGTGCAGCACGAAGATCGATTGAAGAAACCGCTCCTGCGCCAAGCGGATGGGAGTTTCAAGGAAACCGATTGGGACACGGCGCTGGATATCGCGGCGGCGGGTTTTCGTCGCGCACTGGAGCAGCACGGACGGCGCAGCATCTACGGCATCGCGAGCGGTCGCGCGCCGCACGAGGCCGCTTACTCGATGCAGAAATTCATCCGCGCCGGATTCGGCACGCATTACATCGACAACTGTAGCCGTGCTTGACACAGCCCCACTGTCGTCGGTCTGGCGACAACAATCGGCAGAGGAGCCATGTCCAATCCGCTCGCGGACATGGCGAAGCCCGACGTGATTTTCTGCATCGGCACGAACATGACCGAGTGCCATCCCGTCGCCGCCACCGGTCTAAAGAAGGCGATGGCGCGCGGCGCGAAGCTCATCGTCGCCGACCCGCGTCGCATCCGACTCGCTGAGCTCGCGGATGTTTATTTGCCCATCCGCGTTGGCAGCGACGTGGCGTTGTTGCTGGCGATGGCACATGTCATCGACCGTGAAGGTTTGGCAAACCACGAGTTCATCGAAGCGCGCACCGCCGGTTGGGAGGAATTCCGTCAGCACCTCAAAGCGTTCACGCCGGAGTGGGCTGCGAAGATTTGCGAAGTGCCCGCGAAGGACATCGAGAGCGCGGCGCTCTGCTACGGCCGTGGCAAGCCGGGCGCAATCTATTACACACTCGGCATCACCGAGCACATCTGTGGCGTGGACAATGTGCAGAGCCTTTGCAACCTCGCGCTGATGACCGGCAACCTCGGCGTTGAGGGCGGCGGCATCAACCCGATGCGCGGGCAGAACAACATCCAAGGCTGCGGCGACTGCGGCGCGGAGACGTTCGTGTTCCCCGGTAGCGTGCCCATCACCGATGAGGCGGCGCGTGACAAATTCGCCGCCGCTTATCACCGGCCCGATCTTGATCTTGGCCATGCGATGACGAAGGTCACGGGCCTGCAAGAATGCGGCAAGAGCATCCGCGCGATGCTGATTGATGGCGAGAACACGGTCATCTCCGACCCCGACAAGAATCATTGCGAGCACGCGCTCAAGGCGCTCGATCATCTCGTGGTCATTGATATTTTCATGACGGAGACCGCGCAACTCGCGCACGTCGTCTTGCCCGCAACCGCGTGGGCCGAGACCGACGGCGTGGCGTGCAACACCGAGCGCCGTGTGCAGCGACTGCGCGCCGCTGTGCCACCAGCGGGTGACTCGCGGCCGGACTGGTGGATCATCGCGCAGATCGCCAAGCGACTGGGCATTCCCGGATTTGATTTTCAATCGCCCGCCGATGTCTTTAACGAACTCTGCTCGCTCTCGCCCACTTACGGTGGCCTGGATTGGGATCGTGTCTCGCGCGAAAGCCTGAACTGGCCGGTGCCCACGAAGGACCATCCCGGCACGCCCATCCTGCACGTGGATAATTTCACGAACGGCCGCGGCAAGTTCATGCGGTTGGGCTATCGCGATCCTGCGGAGGTCGTGGATGCGCAGTTCCCCGTGTGGCTCACGACCGGTCGGCGATTGCAGAGCTATCACACGCGCACGCAGACGGGGCGCTCCAGCGGCATTGATTATTTGCTCTCCGAAGAAAGTCTCGAAGTGAATCCCGAAGATGCCGTCGCATGGGGTTTCCAAGATGGAGACTGGGCAACCGTGAGCAGCCGCCGTGGCTCAGTGAAGATCAAAGTTCGCGCCACCGACCGTTCACCGCGCGGCACGGTCTTTGCGAGTTTCAGTTTCGCGGACGTGCCGGTGAACAATCTCACCGGCTCCGGCTACGATCCCGCGACACACACGGCGGAACTGAAAGTCTGCGCAGTGCGGATTGAGCGGGCAACAAACTGACGCTTTAATTTTTCCAGCAAGCATCGTGAGCCAGCCCGAGCGCGCATCCAGCAGCAAGTCCGCACAGGTTCGCCGTTGGCGCGGCGGACAATGGGTTGGTGATGTGCTGGATCTGCTGAGTGCCGAAGAGCCGCTGGAGATCCGCGTGCGCGGACAGTCCATCGCCATCACCATGCGCACGCCGGGACACGACGAGGAATTGGCCGCCGGGTTTCTGCTGACCGAAAGCATCATCCAGCATCGCGAGGACGTGCTGGAAATTGCCCATTGCCGCGAAGGCGAGGCCGCGCAATTGGGCAACACGCTCAACGTATTTCTCGCGCCCAATGTGACGGTGGATTTCGCGCGTCTCACGCGGCACGTCTTCGCTTCCTCCAGTTGCGGCCTCTGCGGCAAAGCCAGCATCGAGGCCGTGCAGCAGCACTTCCCGCCCGTACAGAGTGACCTGAGTATCTCCGCACAGACACTGGCTCTGCTTCCAGAAAAGTTGCGCAAAGCTCAGCCCACATTTGAGCAGACGGGCGGACTGCACGCCGCTGCCCTCTTCACCCGAGATGGTGATGCGGTCGTCGTGCGCGAAGATGTCGGGCGTCATAACGCCGTGGACAAAGTCACCGGCCACGCTTTCCTCAACCGCATCCCAACAGCCAACACCATCCTGATGGTGAGCGGCCGTGCGTCATTTGAGATCCTGCAAAAAGCACTGGCCGCACGCATCGCCATCGTGGCTGCCGTCTCCGCTCCCTCCAGTCTCGCGGTGCAACTGGCGCAGGACAGCGGGCAGACGTTGGTGGGTTTTCTGCGTGGCCAATCCATGAACGTCTATTCGCACCCCGGCCGCATTGTCTGAAACAGCACGCAGATTCACTGCGGCCGCGCGTCCAGAAATCCTCGCAGCGCGGTGGCTGTCTTTTCACCGAACCCTTCGACCACCGCAATCTCCGCCGCCGTCGCTTGGCGCAACCGCTGTAATGATCCGAAATGCCGGAGCAGAACCTCTTTCCGCTTTACACCGATCCCGGGAAATTCATCGAGCAAACTTTCAGAGATTTTACGAACGCGCAGGCTGGCGTTGAAATCGTTTGCGAAGCGATGCGATTCATCGCGCACCCGCTGCAGCAACTTCAGCGCACCCGACGTTTTGTCCAACCGCAACGGCACCTTCCCATCCGGCCGGTGAATTTCCTCGAACTCTTTCGCCAACCCGATGATGGGGATGCGGCCGAGCTGCAGCTTTTCCATTTCAGCGCACGCCATGCTGAGTTGCCCTTTCCCGCCGTCCACGAGAATTAAATCCGGCAGTGCGCGGCCTTCCGCCAGCACACGTGTGTAGCGACGCCGAACTGTCTCGGCCATGCACGCAAAGTCATCCTGCGCGATCACACTCTTCATCTTGTACCGGCGATACTCAGCGCGCACTGCGCGGCCGCTTCTGAAAACCACCATGGATGCGACAATGAACGTGCCGCTGATGTTGGAGATGTCGAACCCCTCGATGCGCGCGGGCGGTGCTGGCAATTCCAAGACACGCGCCAATTCTTGCAGATCGGCCAATGGATCAATCGTACTCTGGTGATTGGGCAGGCGGCGATAGCGCGTCGTCTTGCGCGTTGCAGCGCGCAGATCTTCGATCTGATTACGCATCTGTGCCGCGCGTTCGAAGTCCAGATCCCGCGCCGCCTTTTGCATCGCCGCCTCAAGGCTGTGAATCATCTCATCGCATTGGCCGTGCAAGAAATCGCACGCGGCGGTGACCTGCAGTTTGTATTGTTCCCGCGTCACCTTCTCCACGCAAGGTGCCGTACAAACCTTGAGATGGGCATATAGGCAATGCTTGTGCTCCGCTTCCCCCGGCGTCAGCGCCTTGCAACCGCGCAGATTGAATTTGTGCCGGGCCATATCCAATGTCCGCCGTAGCGCGCCGGAGTTGGGGAACGGGCCGAAGTACTTCGCGCCATCGTCGGTCTTCAGACGAGTCAACGCAAAGCGCGGGATGGGATCGTTGAGATTCACCTTCAACATGAGGAACCGTTTGTCATCTCGAAAACTCACGTTGTAACGCGGCTTGTAATCCTTGATGAGCCGGCCTTCCAACAGCAGCGCCTCCGGTTCGCCGCGCACGATGAGGGTGTCAAAATCATGGATGGCATCCACCAGCGCATTGAATTTCAAATCCCAACCGCGACGGCGCGATGGATGGAAATACTGGCTGACACGTCGGCGCAGGTCGCGCGCTTTGCCCACATAGATCACCGTGCCGAAGCGGTCTCTCATCAAGTACACGCCCGGCTTGTGCGGCAGTGTGCTGAGTTTCTTGCGGATGTGGTCGCTGACCGGCACGACGCAATCTCATGCCATGCCGTGCAGAGTGGCAAAGCAATTGTGCGCGTACGCCAGCGTTCAGCGCTCATAGAACTTTGCGGCGG